>NZ_JBHXBG010000069.1:0-28601 GCF_042726755.1 Promicromonospora sp. NPDC060271
GTAGAGCGCCTGTCCGAGTCTCCCGGTGTCACCGGAGGGATACCCGGACAGGCGCTCTACTTCGCGGACCTACTTCGCTGGGCGAACGTGCGCGATCATTGCTCGTGGGAACCGCTGCCCGGCGCGGCGCGTTCGGCTGGGAGGAAAGGAGTGCGATGCACAAGCACTACAACGGGCTGAAGACCGCCGCGCTGTTCGGTGGCATGTGGGCCGTGATCCTCGGGCTCTGGGCGCTCTTCGGGCGTAGTTCGGGCATGCTGTGGATCTTCGTGCTCATCGGCCTCGGCACCACCGCGTACGGCTACTGGAACTCGGACAAGCTGGCGATCCGCGCGATGCGCGCCTATCCGGTCACGGAGCTGCAGGCACCGGAGATGCACCGCATAGTGCGCGAGCTGTCCACGGCGGCGCGCCAGCCGATGCCCCGGCTCTACATCTCGCCCACCAAGGCGCCCAACGCGTTCGCGACGGGGCGAAACCCCCAGAACGCGGCGGTCTGCTGCACGGAGGGCATCCTCCAGCTCCTGAACGAGCGCGAGCTGCGCGGTGTGCTCGGGCACGAGCTCATGCACGTCTACAACCGAGACATCCTCACGGCGTCGGTCGCGTCCGCGCTGGCCGGGCTCATCACGGCGCTCGCGCAGTTCCTGCTGTTCTTCGGCGGCGGCGACCGCCGCGAGGGCGGCAACCCGCTCGCTGCCCTGGCGATGGCGCTGCTCGCGCCCATCGCCGCGATGCTCATCCAGATGGCGATCTCCCGCACGCGTGAGTACGACGCCGACGAGGACGGCGCCCGCCTCACGGGCGACCCGCTGGCCCTGGCGTCCGCGCTGGCCAAGCTGGAGCAGGGTACGCAGCGTGCGCCGCTGCCGCAGGACCGTGAGCTCACCAACGTGTCCCACGTGATGATCGCCAACCCCTTCCGGGGCGCGGGGATCGGCCGCCTGTTCGCCACGCACCCGCCGATGGCGGACCGGATCCGGCGCCTCGAGGCCATGGCCGGCGGCCCGTCGGGCGGGTACGGCCAGGGCGGTATCGGCGGTCCGACGTCGGGCCCGGACTGGGGCACCCCGCCCGGGATGCTCTGACCCCACCTGTCCGCGGCCGCGGAATGCGTTCGTCGCGCTCCCTGGCTGCGGATACGGTGGTGCCGAATCCGGCCGGGCGTGCAGGGGCGCCCGGGCATGACACACAAGGAGCACCACATGGCCGACTCGTCGTTCGACATCGTCAGCAAGGTCGACCGCCAGGAGGTCGACAACGCGCTGAACCAGGCGAGCAAAGAGATCTCGCAGCGGTACGACTTCAAGAACGTCGGCGCCTCGATCGCGTGGAGCGGCGAGAGCATAGTGATCGTCGCCAACTCGGCGGAGCGCGTGCTCGCGGCCCTGGACGTCTTCGAGATCAAGCTGATCAAGCGCGGCATCTCGCTCAAGGCGCTCGACGTCGGCGAGCGGGAGCCCAAGCCCTCGGGCAAGGAGTACCGCCTGGCGGCCACCCTCAAGGAGGGGCTGGCGGGGGAGTCCGCGAAGAAGGTCACCAAGATCATCCGCGAAGAGGGCCCCAAGGGCGTGAAGACGCAGATCACGGGCGACGAGGTGCGCGTGACCAGCAAGTCCCGGGACGACCTCCAGGAGGTCATGGCGCTGCTGAAGGGCTCGGACCTGGACTTCGCGCTGCAGTTCACGAACTACCGCTGACGACTCGGACGCGTCGCGAGCAGCGGTACCGGTGCTCGTCGACCCGGCGTCCCGTTGGCCCAGGTTCGTGGGTGTCGGGGCGCCGACCTGCACCGGGGTGGATCAGAGCGATCCACCCCGGTGGGGTCTCATCGGAGGCGGCTCGCTGGTTTCGTGGCTGCGTTGAGCAGGTACTCCAGGGGCCCGCGGCGGAAGAAGCGGGACCAGATCGCGGCGAACACCGTCGCCCCGAGGATGAACAGGAGCACGGGCACCCAGGACTGCTGGGTGTCGGCCCCGGCGGGCATGGGCAGCATCGGCTGCAGGACGAAGTGGCCGACATAGGCGGTCAGGGACATGGTGCCAACGGCGATGACCGGCGTGGCCAGGCGGCGCAGACGCGGCAGGCGGTCCATCGCCACCGTCGCGGCCACGATCACGAGGATCGCGACTCCGATGCTGCCGATGATGTCGAACGTGGTGCCGCTGTGCGGCCCGGCGGTCAAGAGCATCGACCCAGGCATGTCGGGCAACGACCCGCTGTCCATGGGCATCGACCCCGAGCTGCCCGACATCGACCCCGAGCTGCCGGACGACGACCCGCCTTCCGCCATGCTCGCCAGCGCGTCCTTACCAGCCAGCAGCAAGGACGTGCCGTACGCGGCCACGGTGAGGGATGCGCCGAGCACGGCCAGGCGCCACTGGACGGCGGTCTTGGCCAGGTCCGCGCGGGCCAGCGCCATGCCGGCGACGACGAACGCCATCCACGTGATCGCCGGGTAGAAGCCGGTGAGCAGCAGATCGAGCACTCCCACCTCGCTGAGCCGCCTGAGCGGGTCGTAGGCGTTGATGGTCTGCACGATCTGCTCGGTCAGCAGCCCGTTCAGGGCGAACGCGAGCTGTGGTCCGACGAGGGCGATGCCGGCCGCGACGATCGCGAGCGTCCTGGCCCGCAGCCGCACCAGGGGCAGGGCCAGCAGGAAGTAGACCCCGTAGAAGCCGAGGATGATCACTCCGCCGAAGGACATCGCCATGACGGTGCCCAGCGCCAGCAGGACCACGGCGCGGATCGCGATCCTGGCCTTCGCCTGCCTGCCGGCAAGACCGGTCTTGGGCTCCCGACGTCCGGCGAGCAGCATCAGGGAGAACCCGGCGAGGGTCGCGAACAGGACCGACGAGTGACCGTCCGACAGGTACCGCACCCACCAGCCGACGCCGCTCGTTGCCGACAGCGGCGGGCCGATGTGCACGATGTACATGCCGAACACCGCGAGCGCGCGGGCCAGGTCCACCCCGACGAGGCGTCCCATCGACGGACCGCGCGTGGTCGCCGGCTCGGTCGGCGTCGGGGAGGGCGGGGGCGAGATCTCCTGCGGAGGGGCCTCCTGCAGGGGCTGCGTGTTTGTCATGTCGACAATCTCGCCCGGACGCCGGGCGGCGGACCATCCGGCTATCTTCGGTAACGGCCCCGCCGATCGGGGGGCACCACCCTGCCGACCGGCGCGGTCTCGTCCTGGCCGCCCGGCCGGATCAGTCCGTACCGAGCGGGAGCCGCAGCCGCACCCGGTAGCCGCCGTCCGAGGTCGGGTCGGCTTCCAGCGTGCCGTGGAGGATGTCGGCCCGTTCGCGCAGACCGACCAAGCCGTGCCGGGAACCGGGCAGGGGCAGGGCAGGACGCGTGGCCGCGGTGTTGGTGACGGTCACCCCGACGTCGTCGCCGTCCTGCCACAGCTCGACGTGGGCCGTGGCGCCAGGCGAGTGCTTGCGGACGTTGGTCAGCGCCTCCTGGACCGTGCGGTAGACGGCCCGCTGGGCTGGGGTGCTCACGGTGGGCGGGAGTGCGCCCGACAACGTCGCGTGAGTACCGCTCGACTCCACCAGCTTGCGGAGGTCGGCCAGGGTGGGCTGGGGCGTCAGCTCCGTCGAGCTGCCGCCGGAGGCGCGCAGCAGCGTGACCATGGTGCGCAGCTCGTCGAGCGTGGTGACGCTGAGCGAGCGGATGGTCCGGGCGGCCTCCTTGGCGTCCGCGTCCTTGGTGGCGACCTGCAGCGCTCCGGCTCGTACGGCGATCAGACCCACCTGGTGGGAGACCACGTCGTGCATCTCGCGGGCGAGCTGGGCGCGTTCGCGGGCCAGCACGGCCTGCGCGTGCAGGGCCTGTTCGTGCTCCCTTGCCTCCTCGATCTCGGCCAGCCGCTGGGCCAGGTCTCGTCGCGCCTGGAAGAGCTGGCCGAACAGGACGGGGCCCGCGGCGGTCGCGAGGCCATAGACGAAGAAGATCGGCGTCATGGTCGGGTCTTCCTCGGCCAGCGGCGACGGAACGGCCAGTGGCCACGGAACGCTGCTCGCCACGGCGGACAGGACGACGCACACGGCCAGCAGACGGCGGTCACGGGAGCGTGCGGCCAGCGTGAACAGCGCCACGATCACGGCGACGGGGACGTCCTGGGCCGTCGCCATGGGCAGGGTCAGCAGGAAGACGCCGAGCGGGAACCTGCGCCGCACGAGCAGCGACGCACAGCCGGCCGCGGCCAGCGCGACGCCGAGAGGCGTGTAGTCCCACATGTTCAGCCAGACGTCCACGGCTGCCGTCGCCGCCAGGACGACGTCGACGACCGGAGCGGGAACCCGCCGCCACAGCTCCCGTGCGCGACTCATCGTCCGGCCTGGGACCGCGGGTGTTCGTCGAGCAGTCCCGCCCGCTGCGCGAGGAGCGCCGCCTGCACCCTGCTGCTCACCCGCAGCTTGGTCAGGATGGCGCTGACGTGGTCCTTCACCGTGCCGGCGCCCAGGTGGATACGCACCCCGATGTCGGCGTTCGACAGGCCACCGGCCACCAGGACGAGGACATCGCGCTCTCGGGCGGTCAGCAGCCGGACCCGGGCCGCCTGCTCGTCGACGGCCACCTCGGTGCCCGGGTGGCCGTGCAGCAGGGTCCGCGACGCCTTGGGGGACAGCACCACACCGCCCGCGGCCAAGGTGCGCACCAGGTGCGCGAGCTGCTCGGGCTCGGTGTCCTTGAGGAGAAAGCCGGCCGCACCGGAGTGCAGCGCGGTCAGGATGTACTCGTCCGCGTCGAACGTGGTCAGCATCGCCACCACCGGAGCGTCCGGCATGGTCCGCAGTTCGCGCAGGACGGTCAGCCCGTCGACGTCCGGCATCCGGATGTCCAGGAGCACGACGTCCGGCCGCACCCGTTGGACGGTCTCCACGGCGTCGCCGCCGTTCGCGGTCGCGGCAACCTCGATGTCCTCGGCCGCCTCCAGGATGAGCTTGAAGCCCGAGCGGACCAGAGCCTCGTCGTCCACGACCACCACCCGAATCACGCGCACTGCATCCCACCCCTAACATGCGGACCGACCTGTGCCACGCCGAGCCTAGGGCCCCGTACCGCACGCAGGGCGGAGCAACGGTCGTCTCCGGCCACCCGGCGGGCCATCTCCCGCCGGTCGGCAGGGATCCCCCGGACTCCGGTCTGTCAGGAGGCCGCCGCGAGCTCCCCGGCCAGCTCCATGCAGCGCAGGCGAGCCGGCGAGAAGTCGTAGGGCATCTTCTTGACGGCCTCGAACGCGCTCATGGACCCGGAGCTTCGACCGGTCTCCTCCGCACCCTCGTCGGCGGGGTGCAAGGCCTCCCAGGTGTCGAAGAGCGCATCGTCCTCCAGATCCAGGCCGGAATCCTCGATGACGGCTTCCAGTGCCTTCTCGAAGGCGTGCCGCTCGGCGGCCACCTGCGCCACGCGCGGGTCGTCGACCGCGACGGTGTCGTCGAGTGCCTCCTCGGCGGCATCGATGCGGTCGGACTGCTCCCGCAGCTCCGGGTGGGTGGCCAGGGCGATGTACCGGGTGGCGTTGACGGCCGCACCGAGCGGGCCGAAGATCCGCTCGATGACCAGCAGGTTGTCCAGGTCCGCCTGACGCAGGGAACCCTCGGGCAGGTTCCTGAGGCGGCTGGTGACGAAGTCGGAGAGCAGGCCCATTCTGCTGCCCTCAGTGCGCATGCGCTGCACGGCGCTCCGCTGCCGCCGCAGCTCCGCCTCCTGGGTCAGGAGGGTTTCCTCCAGCCGTTCCAGGATGCCCGCGATGCCGTGATCGCCGTCGGCGCCGGCCGGAGCCATGCCGGCCGGAGCGGCGCCGGCCGGAGCCGTGTCGGCGAAGGCGGCGCGGATGTCGTCCAGGGCGATCCCCGCGTCGGCCATCCTGCGGATCCACAGCAGCCGGATCATGTCCTCGTAGCCGTACCGGCGACGGTCGTCACCGCCCCGCTCGGGCTCTGGGAGCAGACCGATCTCGTGGTAGTGCCGGATCGCCCGTGGCGTGGTGCCGACGAAGGCCGCCGCGTCACCGATCTTGACCTGGCGCGGCGGGATGAAGGACGAGTACATGAGCGGGGAGCCTTCCTCGGTGGGGCGGGACATGGATCCACGGGACCACATGCCGCTACGGAAGATGCAACTGGGACCTACGCAACAGTGCCGGCACAGCCCATCGCGGGATCCAGCGCGGTCTCGCCCCCGGTACGCCGCAGGTGAGCCTCGCCCCAGACCCTGACTCCCTCGACGACGGGCAGGACGGAGGTCCCGTACGGAGTGAGCCGGTAGATCACGGGCGCGGGAACCGGCCCGGTCACCACACGTTCGACGAGCCCGTCGGCCTCGAGCTCACGCAGCTGCTCGGCGAGCACCTTCGGCGTGATGGGCGCGCCCCTGCGGCGCAGGCCGGCGAAGTGGGTCTCGCCGTGGGCGAGCCAGTAGAGCAGGGTCAGCTTCCACTTCCCGCCGATGGCGGCGAACGCCGCCGCCATCGGGCAGCCCGGCAGCGGATTGGGGCGAGAGAGGTTACCCGCAGGTGCCTTCTTGTTCACGGCAGTGCTCCGCTCGATAGTCGGACCATGACCATTCCATACCGACGGATCCTGACCGCGGGCCTCTCCGCCCTCATGCTTCTCGCGACGGCGGCAGCGGGCACCGCAGCCCCTCCGCCCACCTCATCGACGATCGCCGATGGCCAACGGGATTTCAACTGGGAGATCGGCACCTGGCACACCACCGTGCGGGTCCTCGCCGACCCGCTCTCCGAGTCCCCGGACGAGTGGCTCGAGTTCGCGGGCACCAGCACCGTGCGGCCGCTCGCGGACCGGCGGGCCAACGTCGTCGAGCTCGACGTGTCGGGGCCGAACGGTCGTATCGAGGCGCTCAACCTGCGGCTGTACGAGCCCCAGGCGCAGCGGTGGAGCCTGACCTTCGTGAACCTCCGCGACGGCCTGCTCACCCCGGCGGTCTACGGCGGGTTCCGGGACGGCGTCGGCGAGTTCTACGGCGACGACCAGCTCGACGGCCGCCCGATCAAGGTGCGGTTCCTCATCGTCCGCGTGAGCAAGGACGAGGCGAGGTTCGAGCAGGCGTTCTCGGCGGACGACGGGACGACGTGGGAGACCAACTGGATAGCCGTGGACCGCCGAGTCTCCCGTTGAGTGCTGGATCTTCGCCCCTGACGGGACCGGATCAGGGCGAAGATCCAGCACTCAACGACGCAGGGGGGTCAGCCGACCGCCAGCGGGTCGGGCACGCGCTCGGCCGGGGCGGCGGTCGGGGGCGTGGATGTGAGCGACAGGCCGTCGCCCCGGCGACGGAACAGCACCGCGGACAGCACCGCACCCACGGCGAAGAACCCGGCGCCCCACCAGTACGCGGTCGAGTAGCTGGTGATCGCCGCCTGCACGCCGACAGCCTCGGTGACGGGCGCATGGGCCGCGAGGTAGTCGGCCGCCGCGGTGGCGGCCAGCGTGTTGAGCAGTGCCGTGCCGATCGAGCCACCCACCTGCTGGCTCGTGTTCACCATCGCGGACGCGACCCCCGCGAACTGCCGGTCCACCCCGAGCGTGGCGGTCTGCATCGACGCGGGCATGATCGTGCCCATCGCGAAGCCGATGATCATCAGCGGCACCAGGACGTGCGGTGCGTAGGTGCTCGAGGCGTCGAGGAACGTCAGGGAGAACATGCCTGCCGCGCCGATCGTCATGCCGGTCGGCACCATGAGCTTGGGGCCGAACCGGGGCACGAACAGGTTGGTGCCGAGTTGTGCGGCGAGCACGAGCATCCCGATCATGGGCAGGAACGCCAGGCCCGTCTGGATCGGCGAGTACCCGAGCGTGAGCTGCAGGTAGTAGGTGACGAAGAGGAAGATGCCGAAGATCCCCGCCCCCGCGATCAGCACCGAGAGGTACGCGGCGCCACGGTTCCGGTCGAGGAGGATCGACAGCGGCAGCAGCGGGTGGGCGGCCCGCGCCTGCCAGGCGACGAACGCGATGAGCAGCACGGCGGCGCCCGCCAGCATGCCCCAGGTCAGGGGCGCGTCCCAGCCGCCTGTCTCGGCGTTGGAGAAGCCGTAGACGAGGCCGAAGAGCGCACCTGACACGAGCAGCGTGCCCGGGACGTCGAGCCTCGGCCGTGGGCCGGTCCGCGTGATGCGTGGGATGAAGACGAGGGCGCCGACGAGGGCGAACGCGGCGATGAAGACGTTGATGTAGAGGTTCCAGCGCCAGTCGAGGGCCTCCGTCAGGACGCCGCCGAGCAGCAGCCCGACGGCGCCACCGGCCCCTGCGATCGCGCCGAAGACGCCGAAGGCGCGGGCGCGTTCCCGCGGGACGGTGAAGGTGGTCGTCAGCACGGCGAGCGCGGTGGGGGCGAGCAGCGCGCCGAACATGCCCTGCAGCGCGCGGGCGGCCACGAGCAGCTCGAACGAGCCCGCCGCACCGCCGAGGGCCGAGGCAGCGGCGAAGCCGATGAGCCCGATGACGAAGGTGCGCTTGCGGCCGATGAGGTCGGACAGGCGCCCACCGAGCAGGAGCAGGCTGGCGAAGGCGAGGGAGTAGGCGGTGATGACCCACTGGCGCTGACCGTCCGAGAAGCCGAGGTCGGCCTGGGCGGACGGGAGCGCGATGTTCACGACTGTCGCGTCGAGCACGACCATGAGCTGTGCGAGCCCGACCACGACGAGCGTGATCCAGCGCCGACGGTCGGACGCGGGTGTTGAGATATCGGACATGCCTGCCACCATATACGGAACTGAGTAGTTCCGGATATGGCTGGTTCAATAATTAACCCAAAGGTAAGGTCGAGTCCGACAGGAAGGAGGGCGACTGCGATGGCGCAGATCGAGCAGGCAGAGGTGAAGCCCCGGCTCGGGCGCAAGCGGGACCACACCCGCGACCCCGAGATCCTGGACGTCGCGCTCGACGTCCTGGCGGAGACCGGCTACGACGGCATGACCGTCGAGATGGTCGCGACGCGCGCCAAGGCGGGCAAGGCGACGATCTACCGGCGGTGGCCGTCCAAGTCCGAGCTGGTGCTCGACGCGGTCGCCTGCATGAAGGGCAGGGACCTCGACCTCGACAACCTGCCCGACACCGGGACGCTGCGCGGTGACCTGGTGGCGATGA
Organism: Promicromonospora sp. NPDC060271; assembly: GCF_042726755.1. Taxonomy (NCBI): domain Bacteria; kingdom Bacillati; phylum Actinomycetota; class Actinomycetes; order Micrococcales; family Promicromonosporaceae; genus Promicromonospora; species Promicromonospora sp. NPDC060271. Next base: position 9,120 of record NZ_JBHXBG010000069.1, read on the forward strand.
TCAAGTCGCCGAGCATCCGCGAGAGCGAGCGCAAGCTCAAGGTGATGGCCGGGATCGTCTCCATGATCGCCCGCAACCCCGAGATGGCCGCCGCCGCGCACGAGGCGCTGGTGGAGCCGCGCGCCGCCGTCAACCGCATCTTCTTCCAGCGTGCGATCGACAGGGGCGAGATCCCGGCGGACGTCGACGTCGAGAAGCTCTGCATGATCGGCCCGGCGCTGACCGCGTACCGGGTGCTCATGCTGCGCAAGCCCGTCGACCGCGAGTTCCTGCTCTCGAACATCGACGGAGTGATCCTGCCCGCCGTCGGGCTGCGAGCCGCCTGAGCCGTGCACCTGGACGGCGGGATCCTTCTCGGTGCCCTCTGCGGGCTGATCTTCGTCGGCGCGCGGGCGTTCCATGCCTTCGGCAGCTTGCGGTACGAGCGTGTGGTCCTGTGCCTGCTCGTCGTCTCTGCGCTCGTCTCGGTGGCGGCACTGGTGGTCGCCTGACGGCGGCTCGGGCCCGAGCGTATACAAAGACGCAGGTAGCGGCTATGGTTGGTCAGTCGTCCAAGACGATCGACCAAGGAGTGCGGATGCCAGGCTCGACCAACGCCGAGCGCGGACGAGAGGTGCGTGGCCGGCTGCTGACCGCCGCGAGGGAGCTCATCGCCGAGGTGGGCTGGAGCGGCGTGAGCACACGGGTGCTCGCCGAACGTGCGGGCGTGCGATACGGGCTCGTGCACTACCACTTCGAGTCGCTCCCGGCGCTGCTGCGTCAGGCCACGCTCGAGGCGATGGCCGGCATGCTCGACGGCACGGCCGCCCTGCTGAGCGACGCCGCGAGCCCGGCCGACGGCGTCGAGGCGATGCTGTCGGAGCTCGACCGCTACACCGGCTCCGATCCTGCCTCGCTGCTGTTCGTCGAGGGCTACCTCGCGGCCACCCGGGACGACGAGCTGCACGCGCGCATGGGCGAGCTCGTTGCGCGGTTCCGGACCGCGCTCACCACATCCTTCGCCGACGCCGGGCACCCGTCGCCGGAAGCGGCGGCGCGGCTGGTCATGGCCGTCCTCGACGGGTTCGTCCTGCACAAGGGGCTGGATCCGGAGCTGACCGGCGCGCGGATCGCGCCCCTGCTGCGCACGCTCACCGGCCCGGCACCCGTGGCGCCGCCGGTCTCCGCCACACCCGCCGAACCGAACGGAGCACAACGATGAGAGCAGTGATCAGCGGTGCGGGCATCGCAGGCCTCGCCCTGGCCAACCGGCTGCACCACCACGGCTGGGACGTGCACGTCGTCGATCGCGCACCTGGGCCGCGTGCCCAGGGCTACATGATCGACTTCTTCGGTCCGGGGTTCGAGGCGATCACCGCGATGGGCCTGGAGCCGAGACTGCGTGAGCTCGCGAGCCCGGTCCGGGAGTTCAGCTATGTCGACGACCGCGGCCGCACCACGGTGAGCGTTGACTACGAGCTCTTCGCCAAGGCGGTCGACGGCGGCATGGTCAGCATCATGCGACCCGCGCTCGAAGGGCTGCTCCGGGAGTCGCTGCTCCGCGAGTCGACGGCGGGCGCGGTCGACCTGCGCTACGGCACCACTGTCGACCGGATCGCCGGCGGCGCCGTCGAGCTTTCCGACGCCACGACCCTGGAAGCCGACCTGATCGTCGGGGCCGACGGCGTCCACTCCGGCGTCCGCTCGCTGACCTTCGGCGCCGAACGTGACGACCTCCGCTACCTCGGCATGCAGACCGGTGCGTTCGTGTTCACCGACCAGGCGGTGTTCGAGCAGGTCCGCGGCCGGTTCGTGCTCACGGAGACACTCAACCGCCAGCTCGGTTTCTACGGGCTCGACGGCGGACGCGTGGCCGTCTTCACGGTGTTCCGCACCGACGACCGGGCTTTGCCCGACGATCCGCGCGCAGCGCTCCGCCGGACCTTCGCCGGCATGGGTGACCTGGCTGAACGGGCCCTCGCGCAGTGCCCGCCGTCCGACGAGATCTACTACGACCAGGTGGCCCAGACCGTCACGCCGCGCTGGACCGACGGGCGGGTGGCGCTCGTGGGCGACGCCGCCCACGCGGTCTCGCTGGTCGCCGGCCAGGGCGCTTCCCTCGGCGTCGCGGGCGCCTACGTGCTGGCCGAGCGGCTACGGGTCGCGCCATCGGTACCCGAAGCGCTCGCCGACTACGAACGGCGCTGGCGGCCGGTCGTCACCGGCGTCCAGGAGGCGGCTCGGGACCGCGTCACCGAGTGGTTCGTGCCGACGCGGATGGCAACCCTCCTCCTGCGCAGGTGGGGGTTCCGGGCCATGAAGCTGCCGGGCCTCGACCGCATCCTCGTCGGCCCGCTGTTCCCCAAGGGCCACCGGTCGGTGGCCGAGCTCAGTGCGTGATCGGCCTGTTCATGGGGCACGCGACCGTGCGGCCTGTACGCCGTGTCCGACACCGCGTATGATGTAGGTACGTACCTACATTGGGGGTGGTCGTGATGAGTGTCGTCACTTCTCGCGAGCTGAATCACGACGTGAGTGCGGTCAAGCGTGCCGCCGCCCGCGGCCCGGTGGTCATCACCGACCACGGTCGGCCGTCGCACGTGCTTCTGACTTTCGCGGACTACCAGCGGCTCACAGGCACCGACGTCAGCCTGGCGGATGCGTTCGTCATGGCGGAGGAGATCGAGTTCGAACCCGTACGTCCCGAGGGCACGACGCGGGAGATCGACTGGTGAAGTTCCTTCTGGACACCAACGTCGTGTCCGAGCTCCGGAAGCCCGGTGAGCGGCGCTCGGAGCAGTTCAACGACTGGGCGGGAGATCTGTCGCTGTCGGATACCTCGCTCTCGGTCATCACCGTGCTGGAGCTGCGTGCCGGTATCGAGGCGAAGCGCCGGCGCGACCCTCAGCAAGCGGAGATTCTGGAGGCCTGGTTGGACAAGAGCGTGCTGCCCAGCTACCTGGGACGAGTGCTGGACGTCGACCAGGCGGTGGCCGATGCTGCGGCCCGGCTCCATGTCCCTGATCGCCGGCCTGCCCACGACACTCTCATCGCGGCGACCGCGCAAGTGCACGGGCTGACCCTTGTGACACGCAACGTTGCGGACTTCGAGTCGATGGCCATCCCGTTCGTCAACCCGTGGAACCCGCGGTGACCCGCCTGCCCCGCGTGGTCGCCACCGACCTCGACGGGACGCTGCTGCGCAGTGACGGCAAGGTCTCCGACCGCACCCGCCAGGTCCTCGCGGACCTGGACGCGGCCGGCGTCGAGGTGGTCTTCGTGACCGCCCGCCCGCCGCGCTGGCTCACCCACCTCTCCGACGCCGTGGGCGGCCACGGCCGGGTCATCTGCATCGGCGGGGCGTGCGTGCTCGACCTCGCATCCGGCGAGACCCTCGACACCTACGGCTTCGACGACGCCGCGGTGCGCGCAGCGGTGGCCGGTATCCGGGCCGCACTGCCGCACGCGGCGCTCGCCTTCGAGCGGCCGGACGGCGTCGCGTTCGACCCGCACTACCCGAACCGCGAGCCGGCGCTCGACCCTGCACTCTGGTCCGTGCCGGTCGAGGACACGCTCGGTGCGGTCGGCACGCCGGGGCCGGTGTCGAAGATCCTCGCGCTCGACCCCGCGTACATCCCGCCGCCCGGCATCCTCGTCGACCCACCGGAGGAGATCCGGCTCGCGCAGGAGCAGTTCTTCACCGCGATCCGGGGCGCCGTCGGGCCGCACGCGCAGCTCGCGTACTCGGGCGCCGTCGGCCTGGCCGAGCTGATGCCGGTCGGTGTCGACAAGGCCGCCGCGCTGGCCCGCTGGTGCACGCGGCTCGGTGTCGACGCCTCCGACGTCTGGGCCTTCGGCGACATGCCCAACGACCTGCCGATGCTCACCTGGGCGGGCCGTGGCATCGCCGTCGCCAACGCCCACCGCGACGTGCTGGCGAGTGCGGACGCCGTCGTCGGGCACCATGACGCCGACGGCGTGGCCGAAGAGCTGGCGTCCGCACTGGACGGAGCTCTCCGGCCGCGCCGGTGAGCTCGGCTCAGGCGGACGGCTCCCTGCCGGCCGTGGTGCCGTGCACCAGGCCGGCCTGGTCGAGCACGTCGAGGTGCTTGGCCACGGCCTGCCGGGTCACGGGCAGCCGCTCGCTCAGGCTGGTGGCCGTCCCGTGGCCGTCGCTCAGTAGGTCGATCAGGCGACGGCGGGTAGGGTCCCCGATCGCCGACCAGAGGTCGTCGTCCACGTGCCACCGCCGTCGTGCTGACTCGCCGTGCCAGGTGCGTCGAGTCAGCGGCCTGGTCCGACCGACCCGCTGACTCGACGGACCACCTGCCGCGAGTCAGTCAGTTCGGCCCGAGGAGCGGGCTCAGGTGGCGGCTGCCCAGTGCGCGCGTCGCCTGGCGCGCGCCCGCACGGAGGCACTCGGCAGTGCCCGCGCCGTCGAGGTGCGCCGCGAAGAAACCGGCGAAGAACGCGTCGCCCGCGCCGTTCGTGTCGACGACGTCGACGGGCTCCGCCGGGCACTCGAACCAGCCCTCAGCGGTGCGCGCGACGGCGCCCCGCGCGCCCAGGGTGCACACCACCGTGCTCGCACCCCGCTCCAGCAGCGACGTCATGAGGGCCCGGTGGTCGTCCGTGCCGTCGTCGTTGAGAAAGACGTACGCGCACGCGTCGGCGAACGGCCGGTGGAACTCGGCCACGCCGTCGTAGTCGTGCAGGTCGGTCCAGAGCGTCGCCCCGCTCGCCGCGGCGGCGGGAAGGAGGCTCAGTCCGACCGCGCTGAGGTCCAGCACCACGTGCTCGGCGGCTGCCACCCGAGCAACGGCCGCGGCGTCGGGACCGGGTGACGCCGCGGTCGTGGCGAGGTAGATCGAGAGCCGCTCGCCCGCGTCGGTCATCAGGTTCAGGTGCTGCTCCGAGGGTCCGGTGACCCGGCGGCCGAGGATCTCGGCCCCCCGCGCACGCTCGAGCGCCGCGAGGATCAGGTCGCCCTCCGGATCGGTGCCGACGTCGGTGGCGAGCGTGCTCGCGACCCCGAGGTCCGCGAGGTGCAGGACCTTGCCCGCGCTCGTACCGCCCAGTGTCCGCACCGCGCCGCGCGCGAACACGGTGTGCGGCCTGGGGGCGGGAAGCTGATCGAGTCGGACCAGGGTGTTCCATGCCGCGGGTCCGGCCACCACTGTGCGAGGAGCGTTCATGCACACACCCTGCCACCCGCCACCGACACCCCGGCACGACGCCGCACCGCCAGCGCCACAGCCACCGTCACCGCACGGCCGCGGGCGGTCAGCCCAGCAGCTCCACACCCAGCACGGCGATGGCGGCCGGGTCGCCCACCAGGTCGACGGAGGCGATGCGCCCGTCGTGCACGACCACCGCGAACACGGCGCGCGGCGTGCCGCCCGGCGCCCACGTGAACCCGACGGAGCCGCCGACGAGCGCGGGCACGGCGCCTCCCGCCCGTCCCCGGAAGGACTCCGCGACCGCCGCGGCCCCGCGCACCTCGCGCGCCAGCAGGGGAGCGCCCTTGTCGGCGGACGCGGCAGCCGTCTCGACGGCGGACTGGTCGGCCCGCAGGACCACGTCGGGTGCGAGCACGGCCAGCAGTCCCGCGAGGTCACCCGTGCGGGACGCCATGAGGAACGCCTCGACCACCTGCCGGTCGGTCCGGGTCTCGGCGGGGGTCCGGGAGCCGGCCCCGTCCTGAGCCGTCGCACCGGACTGCACCCGCCGCCGTCCGCGGCTCGCGAGCTGACGTGACGCGGCGACCGAGCGGCCCAGCACCGGTGCTATCTGCTCGTAGGGGACGGCGAACAGGTCGTGCAGCACGAACGCCAGGCGTTCGGCCGGGTCCAGGCTCTGCAGCACGATCTGCATGGCCAGCCCGACGACGTCGGCCAGCTCCGCCTCCTGTGCGGGGTCCGGGACGTCGTCGTGGGGGAGCTCGGGCCCCACGTCGTCGGCCAGGCCCGACGGCAGCGGCGCCTCGCGCCGGGTCGAGCGGGAGCGGAGCATGTCGAGGCAGATCCGGCCGGTGACGGTGGTCAGCCAGGCGGCGAGGTTGTCGATCTCGGCGTCGCCGGTGCGGTTCAGGCGCAGCCAGGCCTCCTGCAGCGCGTCGTCGGCGTCGTCGGGGTTGCCGAGCATCCGGTAGGCGACCGCACGCAGGCGGGGGCGGTGCTGTTCGAAGGCGGTGGCCAGCTCGTCGGGGTTCATCCGTCACATCCTCGTTCTCGGGGTCGTCAGGAGTGTGACGGCGCGCAGGGCGCCGATGTGACCGGCCGGACCTCCGGCCACGACGAGAGGACCGCGATGACCACCGAGACCACCCCCGACTTCGCCCCCGAAGCCCCCACCACCCCGCACCTGCGCACGCTGACGGCCCGGATGAAGAACCCGGCGATGGTGGTGCCCGGCGCGGTGAAGGCCCTGTACGGCCTGGGCCAGTCGGTCCAGGGGCAGGGCGTGTCGGCGAGCACGCTGGAGCTCGTGCACCTCCGGGTCAGCCAGATCAACGGCTGCGGCTGGTGCATCGACTACGGGATGCGCGCGGCACGCAAGGCGGGCGAGTCGGAGGACCGGCTCGCGGCGGTGTCGGCGTGGCGCGAGTCGCCGTTCCTGTCGGACGCCGAGTGCGCGGCGCTCGCGCTCGCGGAGGCGATGACCCGCATCGCCGACAGCTCCGACCCTGTGCCCGACGACGTGTGGGCAGGCGCCACCCGGTACTACGACGAGCAGGCGCTCGCCGCGCTGGTGCTGCACATCGCGGTGACCAACGTGTACAACCGCCTGAACGTCACGGTCCGCCAGGTCCCGGGAACCATGTAACCCTCCCTGATCCCTCGCCAGGTCGTCAGGGTGAGAACGGGGTTGTGTTCCGCACCGGCCCTGCAGGGCACATGACCCCGTTCTCGCCGCCCGCTCGGACCGGCGGCCGGCCGGTTCAGTCCAGCCTCGGCCGCGGCGTCCGCCGAGCCTGCCGGATCCCGTCCACCGTGAGCAGCACCAGCGCCACCCACACCAGCACGAACCCGGCCCAGCGCGCAGCTGGCATGTGCTCGCCGAACACGAGCAGCCCCGTCAGGAACTGGAGGGCGGGAGCCAGGTACTGCAGCATCCCGACCACGGAGAGGGGCAGACGCCGCGCAGCCGCCCCGAACATGAGCAGCGGCAGGGCTGTCACGATGCCGGTCGACATGAGCAGGAGCGCGTGCCCGGTGCCGTGCCCGGTGAACGTCCCGGAGCTGCCGAGCCAGAGGAGGTAGCCGAGCGCGAACGGGGTGGCGACAGCCGTCTCGACGGCCAGGCCGGGCAGCGCCGCCACGGTACGGCCCACGCGGTTCTTCACGAGCCCGTACAGGCCGAACGACAGCGCGAGGCACAGCGAGATCCACGGCAGGCCGCCGAGCGCTGTGGACAGCACGACCACCGACGCGGCACCGAAGGCGATGGCCGTCCACTGTGCCGGCCGCAGCCGTTCCCGCAGCACCAGCACGCCGAGCAGCACGGTGACGATCGGGTTGATGAAGTAACCCAGCGCGGCGTCGAGCACGCGGTCGCTGAGCACGGCGTACACGTACACGACCCAGTTGACGACGATCAGCGCCGCCGCGACGGCGAACGTGCCCAGGAGGCGCGGCGAACGCAGGGCGGTGCGGAAGTCGCCGAGCTGGCGCAGGGCGGCGAGCGCGATCAGGCAGAAGAGCAGGCTCCACACGATGCGGTGCGCCACGATCTCCAGGGGACCCGCCGGCTGCAGCAGCGGGAAGAACAGCGGCATCCCGCCCCAGAGCAGGTAGGCGCCGATGCCGAGGGGCAGACCCCAGCGGTCTTGTTGTTGTGTCACGCCGTCACGATAGGTCCCGCACGTCGGCCCGGATCACGGCAGGACCTTCCTGTGGGGCGCGTCACCAGGCCGAGGCGTCTTTTCGATTTCTCGCCGGAGCAGGTTGGGGGCTATGGTTGGGTCCGTTCGCGGCGGGTTACCCGAGCGGCCAAAGGGGGCTGACTGTAAATCAGCTGGCACAGCCTACGGGGGTTCGAATCCCTCACCCGCCACCGCGACGGACAGGGCGTCATCCTCAGGGATGGCGCCCTGTTCTCGTTCCCGGCCGACCGATCTCACCGGTCCGCCCAGCAACGGACCGATGTCGGCGCAGCCGCTCAAGGCTCTCCACGGGGCGCACCAGGAGGGCTTCCGGACGGCGCGGCACAACTCACACCCGATTCGATTTCACGCCAGGCCGGAGGGCATGTAGAGTCTTCCTCGCCGCCCCGATAGCTCAGTCGGCAGAGCATCTCCATGGTAAGGAGAAGGTCAAGGGTTCGATTCCCTTTCGGGGCTCTGTGATCGACGCGGGGTCGTCCGTTTCTCTCAGCAGTGATACTGGGGAGGGAGCAACGGCGGACGGCCTCGCGTTCAGTCACGCGCGGCGGGGTAGCTCAGCTGGTCAGAGCGCACGACTCATAATCGTGAGGTCGCGGGTTCGAGCCCCGCCCTCGCTACCAAAGCAAGTACATCCGTTCGGCGTCCTGTGCCGGACGACGAGAAGACACATGGCGCCTCCCTCTCGAGGCGCGGAGGTGAGAGCCATGGCAAGCAAGAGTGCGGACGTCCGCCCGAAGATCACGCTCGCATGCGTGGACTGCAAGGAGCGGAACTACATCACCAAGAAGAACCGTCGTAACGACCCCGACCGCCTGGAGCTGGCGAAGTTCTGCCCGCGCTGCGGCAAGCACACGTCGCACCGCGAGACTCGCTGAGTCTCGGTAGCCAGCTCATACCGACGTGGCGAACGCTGACTTCGAGGGCCGGGTCTACCCGCCCAACGCTCCCTACTCCGTAGGCCGCGAGAAGATCCGAGAGTTCGCCGGCGCAGTCGGTGCCACGCACCCCGCGCACCACGATCTCGTGGCGGCGCGGGGTTCTGGCTATCCGGACCTGGTCGCCCCGCCGACGTTCGCCGTGGTCGTCGCGCAGCGCGCGGAGTCGCAGTACATCAGCGATCCCGAGGCCGACATCGACTTCTCCCGCGTGGTGCACGCGGACGAGCGCTTCACGCACCACCGCCCGATCGTCGCAGGCGACGAGCTGACGACGGTGCTGCACGTGGACCGGGTCGTTTCCCGCGGGGCCATCAGCATGGTGACCACACGCTGCGAGATCTACGCGATACCGGAGAGCATCGAGGTGCCGTCCCCCGAGGCCGACAGCGTCGGCGAGCCCGTCGCGACCGTCACGTCGACGCTCGCGATCCGAGGTGCGGACGCATGAGCCGCCCCGACATCGCCGACCTCGCGGTGGGCGACGTGATCGGCACCCGCATGGTCACCTTCGACCGCGCGGCCCTCGTCCGCTACGCCGGTGCGAGCGGCGACCTCAACCCGATCCACTGGAACGACAAGGTGGCTCAGGGCGCCGGCCTGCCCGGCGTGATCGCGCACGGCATGCTCACCATGGGCACCGTGGTCGGCCTGGTCTCGGACTGGGCGGGCGACCCGGGCGCCGTCGTCGACTACCAGACACGGTTCACCAAGCCCGTCGAGGTGCCCAACCCGGGCAGCGCGTCGGTCGACGTCACGGGCACGATCGGCGTGATCGACACCGAGGCGGGCACCGTCCGCGTGGACCTCGCCGTCACCGTCGACGGGGCAAAGGTCCTGGGGCGTACCCAGGTGCTCGTCCGCCTCTGACGCTCGGCGTCCCCGCTCCAGGATTTAACCCGCGGGTCTTTCCGTGCGCTCCTGGATCGGGTGTGATTCTCTCGTCCCCCAAAGCAGCGCTTACGAGAGGATCTCCGCGTGACGTCACGACGGCGCAGCACAGCTCTGGCCGCAGCGGCCGGGCTGCTTCTTCCACTCATACCGCTCTCGGCGGCCGACGCTGCCCCGACGGCTGCGTCCGACGGCGGCACGGTCGCGTGCGCCGCCGTCCTTGCCGCCGGCTCGCTCGACGAGGCGTTCTCGGCGGCGGCCGAGGCCACCGGAGTGCCGGTGGACCTGCTCAAGGCCGTGTCCTACATGGAGTCGCGCTGGGACCAGCACGCCGGCCAGGCCAGCGTCGACGGTGGGTACGGCGTGTTCAACCTCGCGGGCGACCACGGGCCCGGTCATGCGCACGGCGACGGCCTTCCGCTGTCGGACGTCAACGACAAGGCGGGCCCGGCACGCGAGGGCACCCCCGAGCTCGTCCTCGCGGCCAGGCTCACCGGCCTCAGCGAGGAGGCCCTGAAGTCCGGGTCACGGGCCAACGTGTGCGGTGGTGCGGCCCTGCTCGCGTCGTACCAGGCGCAGGCGGTACGCGACGGCGCCGCCGAGGCCGGAACAGCGTCGGACGACCTGGAGGAGTGGGAGAACGCGGTGTCCCGCATGAGTGACGTCGAGGGTTTCGCTACACGGGTGTACACAATCCTCAGGGAGGGTGCGGGCGTGACCACCCCCGCCGACGGCGCGGTGATCCTCACGGGTAACCGGGACGTCGTGGTGCCACGGGCGTCGAGCACGAGCGACCCGGGGGCCGACTGCCCCGAGGAGCTCGGCTGCGAGTGGCTGCCGGCGCCCTACGAGAAGGACTCGCCGGACCTGCCCGACAACACGGGGAGCTACGGCAACCACGACCAGGCCGACCGCACCGGCGCGGGCGGCCCGTCGCTCGACTACATCCTGATCCACGACACCGAGACCGCCTACCAGCCCTCGGTCAACCTGGTGCTGGACCAGTCCTACCTGGCCTGGAACTACACGCTGCGCTCCTCGGACGGGCACGTCGCGAACCACCTCGACCCGGCCGACATCGGCTGGCACGCGGGCAACTGGTTCCTGAACATGCACTCGATCGGCCTGGAGCACGAGGGCTGGGCCGGCACGGGTGCCTGGTACACGGAGGCGATGTACCAGGCGTCGGCGGACCTGGTCCGGCACCTGGCGGCGGAGCACGACATCCCGCTCGACCGGGCGCACGTCATCGGGCACGACCAGGTGCCGGGCACCCTGCCCGGGTCCACCAAGAACGTGCACTGGGACCCGGGCCCCTACTGGGACTGGGACCACTACTTCGAGCTGCTCGGTGCCCCGATCGGCGGCGACCTGGAGGCGACGACGAACGTCGCGCCCGGCGACGTGGTCGAGGTGCGCACCGGGTACGCCGACAACCCGAACCCCGTGACGGGCTGCGAGGAGGCGTCGCCGGGCTCGGGCGCGTGCGTAGCCGGCGCCGGGACGAACTTCCGGTACCTGTACCAGTCGCCGTCGGCCGACGCGCCGCTGGCGAAGGACCCGGGCTGGAAGCCGGACGGGTCGGACGGGACCACGTACGCGAGCGACGTGAGCGCGCGCGTGCAGTCGGGGCACAAGCTCGTCGTCGACCAGGTTGTGGGTGACTGGCTGGGCGTGTGGTGGGCCGGTTCGCTGGCCTGGCTGCACAACCCCGCCGAGCGCCCGGTGGTGGTGCCGGCGACGGCGAAGACGGTCACGGTCGCCGGCGACGCCCCGGCGCCGGTCTTCGGCAGGGCCTACCCGGAGGCGGCGGCCTACGAGAAGTATCCGGGCGTCCCGGTGCAGCCGGTCACGCCGATCGAGTACCGCGTGGGCGTGGACCAGACGTACGCGGTGGCCGACGACCACGTCGCGTCCGACTACTACCGGGCCGCCACGTTCGACGGCACGGGGCCGGGCGACCGCACGGTGGTACGCGGCGACGACGTGTACTACCAGCTCTGGTTTGCGCACCGGTACGTCTTCGTCAACGCGGCGGACGTCGAGATCCACGATCCCGTGGTGGCGGACGTGACCGGGCCGAGCATCGAGGGCCAGGCCAGGCCGGGGAAGGTCCTGCGGGCGGACGCCGGCACGTACCTCCCGGGCGAGGCGGACGTCGAGTACCGCTGGCTGCGCGACGGCGAACCGGTGCGCTGGGCGAAGGGTGACCGGTACCTGGTGAGCGGCCTTGACCGGGGCGCTGAGCTGACCGTGCAGGTGACGGTCTCGGCAGACGGCTACACGGAGGCGACGTACACCTCGGAACCGAGGGAGGTCGCGGGCCGATAGGGCGGCCGCGGGGCGACAGTACGCACGCGGGGTGCGTTGCGCTCGGTAGACCTTGTCTACTCTGCGCAACGCACCCCGCGCGTACTGTCCTTCCCTGTCGCGACCGGCACCTGTCGCAGCCGGCGCGATCGATGACCGGCTACCAGTTCGGCGTGACGCCCGGCATGTTGGCCGGCAGCTTCACGTTCTTCGGGTGGTAGACGTACGTGACGCCGTCGGTCGACGTCTGCCACACGCGCTCGAAGTTCTCCCGCGTGTAGACGACCCGCACCTCGTCGTTGCTCGCCTTGTTCGGGTCGTTGATGATCGGGTCACCGTCCGCCGTGAACCCGACCAGCACGACGAGGTGCCCCGGGGTGCTGTAGCCGGCCTCGGGCATCTCCGCCTCGTCGAAGTTGATCGAGAAGGTGAGCGGGATACCCGCCTCGATGAACTTCTCGGCCTCCGCGAGGGAGCGCAGCCGGGTCACGAACGACTTCAGCCCGAACGTGCTGGCGTAGGCGGCGTTGAACGGCCAGTTGCCCGCACCCTCGTACGCGTAGTCCCAGGTGTTGATCGCGGCGTAGGCGACCTGCGGGTCACCGTTCGGCGCCACGATGTCCGCCAGCTCCTCGGCCGGCACCTCGCGTCCGTAGGAGTAGATCACCATCGTGGACGACGTCGGCGAGCACCACACCTGGCCGCCGCCCCCGAACTCGGGGTATTCGCCTTGGTGGATGAGCTGGCTGTACTGCGGCACGTCGAGCGACACCTCGCGCCCGAGCGTGAAGTCGCTGGTGCCCGTGTAGTGCTCGTCGGGCAGGTTCTCGCTGGTCATGGTGCTCACCGACGCCAGGCGCGGCGAGGTCCGGGCGCCCTCGGGCCGGTACAGCCGGACCCGGGTCTGGAACGCGTCCGGCTCGAAGCCCGCCCGTGCGACGAACGTGTCGGTGAACAGGGCCGCGTCGGTGTCGCCCTGGCCGTTCAAGGACGTGCGGTGGATGTCCCCGACGCTCCCGTCGGCGGGCGTGAACTCGTCGCCCGACGCCCAGCGGCCCATCACGAACCACTTGGTCCAGGTCCCGTCGGCCTTGCGGCCGCGGAACTCCGTCTCGACCCAGGTGCCCGCGGGCGTGTCCGTGTTCCAGGAGGGGACGGCCTGCTTGATCGGGTACCCGACCTCGACGACGGGCGACGTCCACGTGCCGGTCTCGTACGTGACGGGTGTGCCGTCGCCGAACGGGTCCGTGTAGTCGACGAGGTCGCCACCGCGGGGCAGGAAGAGCCCGCCGCGGACGTCGAACCGGAGCCCGTCACGTTCGCCCGTGAGCAGCTCCCGGCGCCCGTCCCAGGAGGTCAGGGTGATCTGGTTGTCCGACGCCGCAGGGCTCACCGCCGGCGCTCCCGTCGCCGACACCGCACCTGCCACGATCCCTGCCTGGACCACGAGCGCCCCCGTGGCCGCCAACGCGAACGCCCTCGTTCGCAGGTTGTTCCGTACCGGCATTCCAGCCTCCCTGTCCCGGGCTCCCTGCTGGGGTGAGCGAGCCGTCCGGCCTTGCTTATCACGGTCGTCGGCGGGGCAGAAGGAAAGTGCCGGACAGTGCTAACCTCGGCGGCGATCCCACGGGTGCCTCACGCAGGGGCTGAGATCGGGCTGTACGGCCCGGGACCGTTGAACCTGTCCGGTTAACACCGGCGTAGGAAGCAGGAGTCTCATGATGGAGAAGTCCCAGTCCCGCACGCTCGCGTACCAGTACGAGCGCGACAACGAGCACGACGGCGGGTACAGCACACCGCAGGACGAAGGTCTCCGGGTGCCGGTCACGGAGATCACGCTGGCGCCGTCGCCCGACGGCACCCCCAACGAGCCGGTCCGGGTCTACCGCACGCAGGGCCCAGGCTCCGACCCGGTCCGCGGCCTCGCGCCGGCCCGCGAACCCTGGGTCGTGGCGCGCGGGGACACCGAGGAGTACGACGGCCGCGATCGGGCACTGGCCGACGACGGGCGCGGCGCGCTGCGCCGCGGCGCCGCCAGCCAGGAATGGCAGGGTGAACGACGCCGGCCGCGCCGGGCGCTCCCCGGCCGGACCGTCACCCAGATGCACTACGCACGCCAGGGCGTGATCACGCCCGAGATGCGGTTCGTCGCGGTGCGCGAGGGCTGCGACGTCGAGCTGGTGCGCAGCGAGGTAGCCGCCGGCCGGGCGATCATCCCGAACAACGTGAACCACCCGGAGTCGGAGCCGATGATCATCGGCAGGGCGTTCCTGGTGAAGGTCAACGCGAACATCGGCAACTCCGCCGTCCACAGCTCCATCGCGGAGGAGGTGGAGAAGCTTGAGTGGGCCACCAAGTGGGGTGCCGACACCGTCATGGACCTGTCAACGGGCGACGACATCCACACCACGCGCGAATGGCTCATGCGGAACTCGCCGGTGCCCATCGGCACCGTGCCGATCTACCAGGCCCTGGAGAAGGTCAACGGCGACGCCGGCGCGCTGACCTGGGAGATCTACCGCGACACGGTGATCGAGCAGTGCGAGCAGGGTGTCGACTACATGACCGTGCACGCCGGCGTGCTGCTGCGGTACGTGCCGCTCACCGCCGACCGGGTCACGGGCATCGTCTCGCGCGGCGGGTCGATCATGGCCGGCTGGTGCCTGGCGCACCACCAGGAGAACTTCCTCTACACGCACTTCGACGAGCTCTGCGAGATCTTCGCCCGGTACGACGTCGCCTTCTCCCTCGGCGACGGCCTGCGGCCGGGCTCGCTCGCCGACGCGAACGACGCCGCGCAGTTCGCCGAGCTCGACACCCTCGCCGAGCTGACGAAGCGGGCCTGGGCCCACGACGTCCAGGTGATGGTCGAGGGGCCCGGACACGTGCCGTTCCACCTGGTGCGCGAGAACGTGGAGCGGCAGCAGGAGCTCTGCGACGGCGCCCCGTTCTACACGCTCGGCCCGCTCGTGACCGACATCGCACCGGGGTACGACCACATCACCTCGGCGATCGGCGCCACCGAGATCGCCCGGTACGGCACCGCGATGCTCTGCTACGTCACGCCCAAGGAGCACCTCGGCCTGCCCAACCGCGACGACGTGCGCACCGGCGTGGTGACCTACAAGATCGCCGCGCACGCCGCCGACGTCGCCAAGGGCCACCCCGGCGCCCGCGACCGCGACGACGCCCTGTCCAAGGCCCGCTTCGAGTTCCGCTGGCGGGACCAGTTCAACCTGTCGCTCGACCCGGAGCTCGCGGAGTCGTACCACGACGAGACCCTGCCGGCCGAGGCCGCCAAGACCGCGCACTTCTGCTCGATGTGCGGGCCCAAGTTCTGCTCGATGCGGATCTCGCAGGACATCCGCGACGAGTTCGGCGGGGCACGGGACCAGGCGGCGCTCGCGGACGCGGCGTCGGCCGCCGCCGCGGACGGCATGGCCCAGAAGTCCGCGGAGTTCCGCGAGCGGGGCGGCGAGGTCTACCTCCCGGCCCCAACCCTCCGCCCCTGACCCACCGTTGAGTGCTGGATATTTGTGGGCCGGCGCCTGCTGAAGCCGCAAATATCCAGCACTCAACGCGGAGGGTCAGGTCAGGTCAGGTCGGGGACCGGGCCCGTCGTGGTGCCCTCGACCAGATTCACGGGCAGCACCACCGACTCCGGCTCCTCGCCGGCCAGCAGCGCGATGACGGCCAGACCGAGCGCCCGGCCCTTCTCGACGAGCGGCTGATGCACGCTGGTCAGCACGTCGGGGGAGAGCCACGGCAGGTCGAGACCGTCGAACCCGGCCACCGAGACGTCCTCGGGCACCCGCAGCCCGAGCTCGCGGGCGGCGATCACGGCGCCGGCGGCGAGCAGGTCGGAATGGGCGACGATCGCCGTCGGACGGTCCCGTGCGGGTGCCCACTCGGACAGGATCTCGGTGGCGGCGTCGCGCCCGTGCTCCACGAGCGAGGCGGGCGTCTCCCACGACATGACGGGTTCGATGACGTCCCGCACGCCGGCCAGCCGGTTGCGGGTCGGCGTGCGCTCGGCCGCGGCGAGCCGGTCGGCGTCGACCAGCCCGGACCGTTCGTCCCGCCCGAACGGCAGCGTGATCTCCGCGATCCGCGTGTGCCCGAGCTCGACGAGGTGTCGCACCGCGTCGGCGGCCCCGCGCCGGTCCTCGACGCCCACCACCGGCACGCCGGACACCTCCTGCCCCTCGCCGACCACGACGGGCACGCCCCGCCGCTGCAGCGCGGCGAGGTTCGGGTCGTCCTTCAGGGTGCCCCAGACGAGCACGGCGACGTCCATGGCGGCGGCCTCGACCAGCGGGTCGACGGCGGGCGGGAGCCCCGCCTCGGCGGCGAGAGAGACGGACTGCGCGGTGGCGCCCTGCGGCATACCCGGCACGAGCAGCACGCCGAGGCCCTGCTCACCGATCGCGGAGACCAGGCCGTGCAGCACCTGGGTGGAGACCGGGTCGCGGAACGACCTGCCGAGCTGGTCACCGATCACCACACCGACGATCCCGGAGCGACCCGACCGGAGCTGCCGGCCCAGGGGGTTGGGCCCCGAGTACTCGAGCTCACGGGCGGCGGCCAGCACCTTCTCCCGGGTCTCGGGGGTGATCGGGCCGGCTCCGGAGAACGCGAGCGACGCGGTGGAGACGGAGACACCGGCCAGCTCGGCGACCCGCGCGAGGGTCGGTCGTACGGTCTGGCGGGTCATCGCGGGTCCTTGTCTCTCACCTCGGCACCAGTGGTGCGGAGCCCAGGAATCTGCTGGGCTGATCCCAGATTGTGGCTTACGGTCGGGAGATTCAACCGCACCAAGGAGTTCCGTGCCTACTGCACACGCCGCCGCTCGCGCGGTCTTCGTCGTCTTCGCCGCCAGCGGGTTCGCTTTCGCGAGCTGGGCATCACGCCTCCCGGCCGTCCGGGACGGTCTGTCCTTCTCCGAGCAGGAGATGGGTCTGCTTCTGCTGACAGGGTCCATCGGCTCGGTCGCCGCCATCCCGCTCTCGGGGCTCGTCGCCGAGCGGTTCGGTACCGCGCGGACGGTGGTCGCCTTCGCGTCCCTCGTGGTGGCGGGGCTGGTGGTGGCGGGCTACGGCGTCGTGATCGACGCCCACCTCGCGGTGCGGCTCGGCCTCGTCGTGTTCGGGGTGGGCGCCGGTGTCTGGGACGCCGCGATGAATCTCGAGGGCGCTGCGGTGGAGCAGCGCCTCGGTCGCGCGGTCATGCCGATCTTCCACGCCGGGTTCTCGTTCGGAACGGTGATCGGTGCCGGGATCGGCGCACTCGTCGCCACCATGGGCGTCCCGGTGATCTGGCACATCGTCACGGCGGGGGCCGTCGCCCTCCTGTCGGTGCTGATCGCGGTCCGCTACTTCTCGCCGAGCGTGGTCTCGGCGGCCGTGCCGCACGGCGTACCCGCCGCCGACGTTGGCAGCGCGGACGGCGCCGACCCGGGAGCGATGACCCCGCCGACGTCGGGCCTGGCGGGACTTCTCGCCGCCTGGCGGGAGCCGCGCACGCTGGCGATCGGGCTCGTGGTGCTCGCCGCCGCCCTGACCGAGGGCGTCGCCAACGACTGGGTGAGCCTCGCGGTGGTGGACGGGTTCGGCACGTCCGACGGGATGGGGGCCGTCGGGCTCGCCGTCTTCCTGACCGCCATGACCACCGCCCGGCTCGCGGGGACGCGGGCCATCGACCGGTTCGGACGGGTGCCGGTGCTCGTGCTCTCCGCGTTGCTGGCGTTCGTGGGTGTGCTGACGTTCGCGCTGGTCCCGGTCCTGTGGGTGGCGCTGATCGGCGTCGGCCTGTGGGGCCTTGGCGCGGCGATGGGTTTCCCGATGGGGATGAGCGCGGCGTCCGACGAGCCGAAGCGCGCCGCCATGCGGGTGGCCGCGGTCTCGACCATCGCGTACACGGCGTTCTTCGTGGGGCCGCCGCTCATCGGTTTCGTCGCGCACGCCACGGGCTACCGGCTGGCGGTCCTCGTCCTGCTCGTCCCGATGGTGCTCGGCCTGGTCGTCGCCCGGTCGGTCCGGCCGCTGCCCACCGCGGCCGGTGTGAAGAGGTAGTGCAGGGAGACGGGCGCACGGCTTCGGCGGCGGGGCCCGTCAGGACGGGCATTGAACACGTCTGCCGACACCAAAAGGTTCCAGAACTGGCAGACATCACCCACGGCATGTCGAAGATGTGCACAAATCCAACGCGACAGGTAGATAGGCTTGCACGGTGAGCCCATACCCGGCAGACACCGTCCAGGCGCAAGCGGTGGCCCCAAGCCTCGCCGACCTCACCACACTCCGCGTGGGTGGCCCGGCAGCCTCGTACGTCGAGGCCGAGGAAGAGGCTGCACTGATCGAGGCGGTGAGCACCGCCGACGACGACGGTGTGCCGCTGCTGGTCGTGGGTGGCGGCTCCAACCTGCTGGTGGCTGACGAAGGTTTTGACGGTCTCGTCGTGCGTGACACCCGCAGCGGCATCGCCGTCGAGTCGGACGACTCCTGTGGCGGCGCCGTGGTGAGCGCCCCCGCCGGCCAGAACTGGGACGAGCTCGTGGAGCGCGCCGTCGCCGAGGGCTGGGTGGGCGTCGAGTCGCTGTCGGGCATCCCCGGGACGGTGGGCGCGGCCCCGGTGCAGAACATCGGTGCCTACGGTCAGGAGCTGTCCGGCGTGGTCTCGCTGGTCCGCACGTGGGACCGGGGCGAGCGGCGGGTACGCACCTTCTCCGTCGGGCAGCTCGACTTCGGGTACCGCACCTCGCTGCTCAAGCGTTCGATGCACAGCGAGGGCCGGGACGAGGACCCGCGTGCCCCCTGGTACCCGTCGCCGCGCTACGTGGTGCTGGACGTGCAGTTCCAGTTCCGCCTCGGGACCCTCTCCGCGCCCGTCGGCTACGGCGAGCTGGCCCGTCGTCTGGGTGTCGAGGTGGGACAGCGCGCCCCGATGAGGGAGGTCCGCGAGACCGTGCTGGGGCTGCGTGGCGGCAAGGGCATGCTGCTCGACCGCCCGCCCTTCGGCGCGGAGCCGGACCACGACCGCTGGAACTCCGGGTCGTTCTTCACCAATCCGGTGATCCCCGTCGAGCACCTCGCGCACCTGCCGGAGGACGCCCCTCGCTACCCCGTCCGTTCGTCGACGCCGGAGACCAGCACTGGCCCGAGCCTCGGTGCGATCGACCCGACCCTCGTCAAGACCAGCGCCGCCTGGCTCATCGAGCGGGCCGGCTTCGGCAAGGGTTTCGGCCTGGCGGGGGAGCACAGCCCGGCGCGGCTGTCGACCAAGCACACGCTCGCGATGACCAACCGTGGCGGCGCCCGGGCCGAGGACGTCGTGGCCCTGGCCCGCGCCGTGCGCGACGGGGTCCGCGACCGGTTCGGCGTGACCCTGGTCCCGGAGACCGTACTGGTGGGCGTCTCCCTCTGACCCCCCCCGCGCCGAGATAGAACCGCGCCGAGGTAGAACTCTGGCGAAGTAGAACCGCAG
>NZ_JBHXBG010000070.1:0-28442 GCF_042726755.1 Promicromonospora sp. NPDC060271
GCCGGCAGGCCGACCCGGGACCGGGCAACGGGCGGTGCCGCTCGCTCCTTGGCGGGTCTCCCGCCCACGGGTGATCGCGGTCCGGCCGGCGGGGCCGCTGTTACGCTCACGCCGATTGTTAACGCACACATCGCAGGGAGAGGGCAACCGCGGGAGATGCTCGCCGACGATGCGTCCGTAGAGTTCCACGACTTCTTCGAACGCCACTATGCCGAACTGGCCCGTCTCGCCCACCTCCTGACCGGCGAGAAGGACGTGGCGGACGACCTTGCCGCCGATGCGCTGATCGCCCTGTGGCAGCGCTGGGACCGGCTGCGGGCCGCGCAACACCCGGTCGCCTACGCCCGCGGCGTGGTGGCCAATCTGGCGCGGCAGTGGACCCGGAGCAGGGTCCGCGAGCGGCGGCGAATAGCGCTGTTCTGGTCCCACGACGCGGAACAGGTGGACGGCCCGGACGTAGCCGTCGTGCATGACGTCCGAGCCGCGCTCACCCGGTTGCCGTTCCGCAAGCGGGCGTGCGTGGTCATGCGCCACGCCCTCGACCTGTCGGAGAAGGACACCGCCGCTGCGCTGGGCATCTCCGTCGGTACGGTGAAGAGCCAGACCTCCAAGGGGATGGCGGAGCTGGAACGGTTGCTCGGCGCGAATACGGTCGGCGAACTGACCATGGGAGGGAGGAACCGGTGAACGACGAGATCAGCCGACGGCTGCGAGAGGCCGCCGTGGCTCACGAGCCCAACCGTGCAAGGATCCTGGCGCGTGTCGAGCGCGGTGCGGCCGGCTCCGAGGTCCGGCATCGCACGCCGTCGATCGTGAGGTCATCGCCCCGGGCGGCGATCGTCGGTCTCGTCGTCGCCGCCACCCTGACGACCGGTGGGCTTGCCGTAGCGGCCATCGGCGGGGCTCCGTTGTTGCCGGTCGTCGCCCCCTCTCCCACGGTGCCGTCCCCGACCGTCAGTTCCCCGACCGTGACGCCTGGTGCGTCGCCGTCCTCGCGCGCCACCGCCTCGACCGGTCCGGCCCCGGCTCCGGCACCGGTTCCGGCCCCCACTGGGGGCGGCGCGCGCCCGACGCCGGCGGACGACAGCCGGGTCGAGGACGGGCCGTTGCGGTCCGAGGGCTTGCTGGATCCCCACAGCACCATCTACTGGGCCCAGAGCAATCTGACCCTCGAGACCACCAAGCCGCTCAGCTCGGTCACCGTGGAAATGCGCATCGCCCAGACCGGTGACGTGCGGGACACCGGCAACTGGCAGACGCTGCCCACCGACGACTTCACCGTCACCGTTGAGGAGTCAGGCGGTGCGCTGCTCTACCGCTGGGCCCTCAAGCCGGGCCGCACCGTGCCAGCAGGCAAGCACGCGTTCGCCAGTCAGTACAACCATGCGACCGGCGTCCGCGATCTCGAGCACGACAGCTACCGCGTCGAGGCCCAGGGCCCACGTGGTTCGTTCGCCGTCTGGGGAGGGTTCGCACCGGCCGGCTGAGGAGGTCCGCGCAGCGCTGCTTCCAGCCCCCGGAATGTTCATGCTCGACGTGCGGGTAACCAGGACCGTTGGCCAGTCGTTCTCCTTCCCGACCGAGCAGGGGTGCGCTGGTGGCGGGTCCTACCAGTGGACGGACACCGACCTTTCCGGCGACTACCCGGCTCCGACGTTCGTGGCGACTGCCGCATCGCGCGCCGAGACGCTCGTTACGCCGGCCACGCCGGCGACGTCCGCAGGTACCCCTCCGCTACCGGCCGGCTGGCTGGCGGCGCCCGACCGCGTGCTCGCGCGCACCACCACTGGCCAAGGCATGTTCGGCATAGCATCGGAGCCGTGAATGGGGTGGTCACGGGCAAGCTCACGGCTCCGGAGTTCTGGCACGACCCGCGGTTTCCGCAGATCGAGTCTCGTCGCTCGTGTCAGCAGAACTCCTGTTACCGACCGCACACCCACGATCGTTTCTCGATCGGGCTCGTCGACGCGGGAACGAGCACGTTCGTCGGGAGGTCAGGCTCGGCCGTACGCCTCGAGCCGGAGGACGTGATCTTCATTCCGGCGGGACATGTGCACTCCTGCAACCCCGACGATGGCCAGTGGATCTATCAGATGATCCACGTCGACCAGGCATGGATCCGCCGGACAGTGGGGGCGGGCGGGGACCTGGTGGACGGGATCCAGGTCCATCGCGGCCCTGGCCTGCACCGACGCTTCGATGCGGTGAACGCGATGCTGTTCGCGGGCCCGAAGGATCACGAAGAGATTGAGCGGGGACTCCGGTCCGCGTTCTCCGGTCTGACCGTCTCGAGTGTGCGAGAGCAGCCGCCCGCTGCTGATGAGGCTCTTGCCGGCACGCTACGTCCGGTCCTCGACGTGCTCGCGCACGAGACGCAGGACCCGCGGCTTGCCGTCCTGGCGCGATCCGTGGGGATGAGCCGGTATCAGCTCATCCGTGCCGTGAAGCGTGCGACCGGACTGACGCCGATCGCATGGCGGAACGACGCCCGCATCACGCGTGCGCGAGCGCTGCTCCGCGGAGGCGAGCCGATCGCATCGGTCGCGCACGCGCTTGGCTTCGCGGACCAGAGCCACTTCCACCGCGTCTTCCGGTCCCACGTCGCCGCGAGCCCGGGGGCGTACATCCGCTGACGCAATCCTGTTCAAGACGGCGAGCCCCACCGCGGCTCAGTCTGAGGGCGCTCTCGATCGCTCGCCCGAAGGAACAGGTTGATGGACCAGTTTCTCGTTGTTGCTCTCGCTCATTTCCTCGCTCTCCTCATCCCGGGGGTCGACTTCTTCCTGATCGTCCGTACCAGCGCGGCCCATGGCTGGCGAAGCGCGAGCGGAACCTGCTTGGGCATCGCGCTGGCGAACGGCGTGTTCATCGCGGCGGCGTTCAGCGGGCTCGCGCTGGTGGACAGCCAGAACGTGCTCGCATGGATCGAGCTCGCGGGTGGGCTGTTCCTCGTCTACATGGGGATCGTGTTCTGGAGGGCGCGCGTCTCGCTCGCGGGCAAGGGTGATGGGGCTGTCGGGCGCTCGACGTGGCTGAAGAACCTGGGCCTGGGCACGGCGTCAGGGCTCTTGAACCCGAAGAACGCCCTGTTCTACGTCAGCCTCGCCGCGACGCTGTCATCGGCGTCGCCCGCACTGTTGGCGCTGTACGGGGTGTGGATGTTCTCGATCGTGCTGGCGTGGGACCTGTTCGTCGCAGTCGCAATGGGATCTCGGCGCCCCCGCGCGCTTCTCGCGCGGGTGCTTCCGGGCATCATCAAGGTGGCGGGAATCGTCGTGATGCTGTTCGGGATCGGCGCACTGGCGGCTGCGGTGGGGACGCTCATGCGGTGACGGCCGCAGATCGAGAGGGGCACGGGTAGTCGTGTTGTCCAGCAGGCAGAGACCTGTCCCTTGAGATCACGATGGCCGGTCGCAGTCCCAGTAGCGTTCTCGCTCGTCGTGAGCGGCACAACCGGCCCGGTTCCCCCTATTCCTCAACACATGGATGTGCACATGCGCTCTGGCCGCTCGGAAGTGCCCGACCGGGCGGACCACTATGGGCGGTCGGCTATGGGTCGGGTGAGCCGGGAACTCCTTGACGATGATGTCGACACCGTGCCAACGCACCGCGACCTGGATAGTGCCGGTACGTTGCGCGCGGGCCACCGTCCAGCCGCGCCGTAGAGCCTCCTTGGCGACGGCGTCCAGGATCAGAAGTGCGCGCTGCCGTGCGTCTTTCGATAACTGAAGCTCATTCTTGTCGGCGCGGAGTTCGGCGACAATCGGGTGCGGGCTCCTGAGAATCTGGCCTACAGGGACACTGGGCAGCGCTTCGTCCATCCAGGCTGGTCAGGGCCGGCATCCGGACGCGGACCGGCTGGAGGTCGAGGCCCTGGCCCGCGGGGTGTCGAAGCAGGATGCGGAGCACGCCGGTCGGCTGGGGCGAGCGTTCCCGGAGTTCAAGGCCCGGCCCGACGACGGCGTCTCCTGGCGTTGGTCCGCGCCGCTGCCGGGCGCTTAGACCCCGACGTGCGAGTGGTTGGCCCGGTGATGAAAGTGGAGAGGTCGTTCGCCAGAAGGCGGACCGAACGCAGCACACGCGCAATGTCCACACCGAGGGAGTACCGCCATGTTCTTCCACCGCCAGGAGCTGCAGCACGCCGTCAAACCAGACAAGCCCGACGCCGTCTACGCCCGCAAGCTGCAGGAGGTGCTCGGTGGCCAGTACGGCGAGATCACCGTCGCCATGCAGTACGGGTTCCAGTCCTGGAACGCCCACATGCCAGGGAAGTACCGCGACCTGCTCTACGGGATCGGCGCCGAGGAGATGGGCCATGTCGAGATGCTGGCGACGATGATCGCGCAGCTTCTCGAGAAGGCGCCGCTCGGGATCACCGAGGGAGCGATGCAGGACGACCCGACGGTCGCCGCGATCATCGGCGGCACCGACCCGCAGCACGCCATAGTCGCCGGTGCGGGCGCCCGTCCGGTCGACTCGAACGGGAACCCGTGGTCGGCCGGGTACGTCACAGCCAGCGGCAACATGCTCGCCGACTTCACGGCGAACGCGAACGCCGAGATGCAGGGCCGGCTCCAGGTCGCCCGGCTCTACCACATGACCGACGACGCGGGCGTGCGGGACCTGCTGTCGTTCCTGCTGGCGCGCGACACGATGCACCAGAACCAGTGGATCGCGGCGGCAGCGGAGCTGCGCGAGGAGGGCATCGAGGACCTGCCGGTGCCCAGCACGTTCCCGGTGGGCAAGGAGGACCGTGCGGTGTCCTACCAGTACATCAACTTCTCGGACGGCCAGGCCGCGTCGGAGGGAAGCTGGGCGAGCGGACCCACGCCGGACGGCAAGGGTGAGTTCGAGTACGTGGCCGAGCCCCCGGCCGGCGTGCCCGCACCGCCACCGACCAAGCCGGACGTGCGCTTCCACGGGACCACGGGCCGCCCGGAGACGTTGGAGAAGGCTGCGGGCGCAGTGCAGGACGCCCTGCACAAGGAGTGACGCGGTCAGGACCGGCAGGTCAGCGGGAGCGGCTGTTCGACGGCGAACGTTGTCGGACGGCAGCCCCCGCCGTTGCTACAGGTGAGCGTTGATCGCCTGTCCTCCGAACGGACGATGCATGGCCGTGAGCGAGGTGGGTCCGCGACCCAGCGAGACAGACGATGTTTTCGCGGTCGTCTCGTGCCGGAGGTCTCAGAGGAGGGTTACACATGGAGAGCAGCGCCAAGGCGGCGGGGCACGCGGTGCACCAGCAGCTGATCGTCCTTCCGCTCGGGTTGTTCGCTATGGCGGTCGCTTTCGACGTCGTCGGCATGGTGACCCACGACGGGCGGCTGGCGTTCGCGTCGTACCTGATGATCGTCGTAGCGGTCGTGACCGGCCTGGTCGCGTCGGTCTTCGGCCTGATCGACTATCTCGCGATACCGATCGGCACCCGAGCCAAGCGCGTCGCGCTCCTGCATGGCGCCGGCAACGTCGTCATGTTGGTCCTGTTCATGGGCAGCGCATTGCTTCGTGCCGGTAGCTACGACAACGTGCCCGGCACCCTGGCCTTCCTGCTTGCGCTGGTCGCTCTGGTCATCGCGGCGGGCACCGGCTGGCTGGGCGGGGAGCTGGTCGGGCGGCTTGGCGTCGGTGTCGACGACGACGCCGGTCTGGACGCCCCGGCACGCCTCACGACCCGGATCTCGGTACCACGGGGACCACGATGAGAGCGACCAACCGGAGGGGGATCTAGTGATAGTCCACGACGCCCTGTCACTGGCCGCAGCCGCCGACCCGGCCGGCCTGCTGCCCGCCCGGCAGCAGATGGCCCTCACCCTCGGCTGGCACATCATCCTGGCGTCCTTCGGCGTGGCCTTCCCCGCGATGATCTTCGCGGCCCACTGGCGCGGTGTGGTGCGCGACGACGCGGTCGCCCTCGTCCTGGCGCAACGATGGGCCAAGGTCTCGGCCGTCCTGTTCGCGATCGGCGCGGTGTCGGGCACGGTCCTGAGCTTCGAGATGGGTCTGCTGTGGCCAGGCCTGATGGGCACCTTCGGCGACGTCCTCGGGCTGCCGTTCGCCCTGGAGGGACTGTCGTTCTTCGTTGAGGCGATCTTCCTGGGGATCTACCTCTACGGCTGGGGGCGTATGCCGCCGCGTCGCCACCTGCTCATGGTGGTACCGATGGCGGTCGCCGGGGTCGTGGGCACGTTCTGCGTCATCTCCGTCAACGCCTGGATGAACACCCCCGCCGGCTTCCGCATCGTCGACGGCGAGGTCACCGACGTCGACCCCTGGGCCGCGATGCTCAACCCGATCGCCGGGTGGCAGTTCGCCCATATGTGGCTCGCGGCCTACATGCTCGTCGGCTTCAGCATCGCGGGCGTCTACGCCGTCGGCATGCTGCGCGGACGCCGCGACGCACACCACCGGCTCGGATTTCTGCTGCCGTTCAGCTTCGCCAGCGTCGCCGCAGTCGTCCAGCCCGTCGTCGGGCACCTCCTCGGCGGCGGCCTCGGCGACCGGCAGCCGGCCAAGCTCGCCGCATTCGAGCTCGCCACGACCACGGAGAGCCCGTCGCCGCTGCGCATCGGTGGCCTACTGGTCGACGGCGAGGTGCGCTGGGCGCTCGACATCCCGGTGCTCGGATCGCTCATCGCGCAGAACTCCTTCACTGCGCCCGTCCGGGGGCTGGACACCATCCCGTTGCGGGACCAGCCGCCGGTGAACATCACGCACTGGGCGTTCCAGACGATGATCGGGATCGGCACGCTGCTCGCTCTGGCCGTCGTCGTCTTCTGGGCGCTTCGGTGGTGGCGCAAGCACGACCTGCTGGAGCGCACGTGGTTCCTGAGGTTCTGCGCCGTGTCCGGGCCGCTGGCAGTCATCGCCGTGGAGGCAGGCTGGATCGCGACCGAGGTGGGCCGCCAGCCATGGGTCGTCTACGGCGTCATGCGCACCACCGAGGCGGCCGGCGACTACCCCGCCCTGTGGTGGCTGCTGGCCACCACCGTGGTGGTCTACACCGGCCTGACCATCGGCGCGGTGCTCGTGCTGCGGTCGATGGCCCGCCGCTGGCGGCAGGGGCAACAGGACCTGCCCAGCCCGTACGGGCCGCAGGCCGGGCTCCCGCGCGAGCGCTCCGAGCGGGACATGCCGTGACCGTCGAGCTGGCGGTGGCGATGGCCATGTTCGTGGGCCTCGTGGCCTACGCCGTCTTCGGGGGCGCGGACTTCGGCTCCGGCTTCTACGACCTCACCGCAGGTGGTGCCGGCCGCGGCGCGGAGCTGCGCACAGAGATCGACCACAGCATCGGCCCGGTCTGGGAGGCGAACCACGTCTGGCTGATCTACGTGCTCGTCACGTGGTGGACGGCCTTTCCGACCGCATTCGCCGCCGCGATGTCCACCCTGATCCTGCCGCTGCTCTTTGCACTGCTCGGGATCGTGCTGCGCGGCGCCGGCTTCGCGTTCCGCAAGTACTCCCCGACGCTCTCCCAGGCCCGGGTCTACGGCGCGCTGTTCGCCGGTTCCTCCCTCATCGCACCGTTCTTCCTCGGGACCGTGGCGGGTGCGATCGCCTCCGGACGTGTCCCGGCCGACGGCGGGGGTGACCGCTGGTCGTCCTGGCTGAACCCCACCTCGCTCCTGGCGGGCGTGATCACGGTCGCCTGCTGCGCTTTCCTGGCCGGCACGTTCCTCACCGCCGACGCGACCCGCGCGGGCCACGACGCGCTCGCGAGCCGACTGCGCCGTCGCACCCTGCTCGTCGGCGCCGCCACGGGCGTCCTGGTGCTCGGCGCGCTCCCGCCCATCATGCGGGACGCGCCGACGCTGGCCGAAGGCCTGACCGGACGGGCGGCTCCTCTGATCGTCATCTCGATCGCCGGCGGGAGCGTGGCCCTGGTGCTTCTGCTGCGGCACCGGTCGAACGCTGCGCGGGTCAGTGCCGTTGTCGCCGTCGCCTCGGTCATCGTCGGCTGGGGCGCCGCCCAGTACCCCTGGCTGCTCGTCGACGAGGTCACGATCACCGAAGCGGCGGGAGCCCCCGCCACCCTGCGCGCGCTCCTCCTCGTGGCAGCGCTCGCCGGGGTCATCGTGATCCCACCTCTGGTGTATCTGTTCCGGTTGACCCAGACCGAGGCGTGGTCCCGGGACTAGAAGGGCGCTCGAGCTCTCGGGCGCCCACGCACGCCGCCGGACGCCGGGCCTCAGCCGGCGACGTAGCTGATCGTCTGGGCAGTGATCTGACCGTGGTCGACGACGAACGAGTCGACGCCGCGCAGCTCTTCGCCGTCGGGCCCGGTTCCCGACCAGCGCAGCAGCCCGTAAGCGTCGCCCACGACCAGGTCGTCGTACCGGTACTTGCCCTCGGGCAGGTAGGTCTGCAGCACACCTGCAAGGAGACGCACCCCGTCGTGGCCGCGGTGAACGCCCTCACCCCACGAGAGCAGCACCACTTCGTGCGCGTAGTTCCGGCGCAGGTCACTTTCCAGGTCGAGGGCGCGCCGGCATTCCAGATGGTCTTCGAGTACCCCGCGGGTCGAGCGCAATGCTGTCTCCTCACCGTCTGCGGGCAGGGCACGCACGCCTGCTGGCGTACCGGAAAGTGGTGCGGCGACGTGATGGTCAAGATCACGCCGCTGCACCACGACGGTAGGACGGGTACCTGTCACTCGCACCCACGGCGTGGATCAGGTTGCCCGCGCTCCGGAAGAGGTGGCTCCGGCGCACACGTCTTGAGGCGCCGACAGGACCAACCCTGCTCAAAGCGGTGCGCGAGCACGGTGTCACGGGGCGACGGGAATCGAACCGGCGTAATTAGTTTGGAAGCCTTGGTTTTAAGACCTCCCGGTACCTGATGAGCGATGTCCCATGGACCCGACGGCGCGCGCGACTTGGCGTTCGGCGCATCTTGTGGATGGCGGCGTTGGCGGGTGTTTTTGTTGCGGTCCTCGCTGCGCAGGTTGTCCTGATCAGGACCGTGGGTCCGTGGCCGGCCGCTGCCATGGCACCTATTGCGTTTGTGGTGGAGTTTCTCCTGGCGCGCGAGTCGCTCGGAGCAAAGGAGCCTGGGAAGCTACCTCAGAATCCCAGTCCGCTGTAAGCGGGAGTGGGCTGCGGGGGAAAGCCCGTCCATGAACGGGGCCATCGCGTCGGACGTTCCGGAGCGTGCCGCCCGAGATCGGCGCATAGCACTAGAGCGATGATGCCGTCGATGGACCGTCGTGAAGGTGCGCAGTGACGGGGGTCGGTCGTCGTGCGTTGATTCGAAGCCGAGTACGGCAACACGGTCGTGCTTCCAGCGGCGTACGCGGCCGAGCACCTGGACCTCGCTTACGCGGTGACCACCCACCGCGCCCAGGGGCTCACGGTCGACACCAGCCACCTCATCACCGGGTCAGGCACGACCCTCTCTGACGACGACCGGCCGGTGGAGGCCAGCGTGATGATCTCGCCGGCCGAAACCCGCAGACTGCGTTACGAGATCACCCCGTGAACCATCGGACACGTGCGGGAGCAGGCCATGCCCCGCGGAACTGACCACCGGCCCCGCCACGAGCAGGTCGCCGCCGAGCTGGCCGAGACCATTGCCGGACTCGTCAAGACCACGATGAGCGACATCCGTCCTCGGCTGGTTCAGGCCACGTCACCGCAACCAGGCACTTGCCGAGGAGATCCGGGCCACCATCCAGAGCTAGCGACCGGCAGCATGGACCTCAGGTCTGCACCTGAAGTCTGCGCTGCAGCCAGTCGGAGACGCTTCGCTCGCCAGATCCACGCCCTTGACGGTGACCGTCAGCGACGCGGGGGCATCGGCGGTGCCGAAGGGGTGTGCGCAGTTGACCTGCCCCGATGCTGCCGCACACCAGAGTGTGCGGCCATCGTGGTGTGCGGAGAGCGTGCGCTCGGTCGTCCTCCGCTCGGGTCGACCAGAGGCATGATCACTCCTGCTGTGTCTCGTTCTGCACCCACTCCAGGTACTTGTCGTGTCCGCCGATCACGGGCGTCACCAGAACCTCCGGGACATCGTAGGAGTGTTCACGCACGATGTACTCGGTGAGTCGGTCAGCGAGGGCGGCGGTGGTCTTGAACGTGACGCGCCATTCCTTGTCCTTCTGTACCGCGCCGTCCCAGCGGTACACGCTCGTGACCGGTCCTTCGGCCTGCGCGCATGCCGCGAGGCGCGCTTCGACAGCCGACGAGGCGAGGGCCTCGGCTTCCTCCATGGCAGCAAACGTCGTCGCGACCTGCACGAACTTTACGTCGCCCGGATTGTTCGCCATGGCAGCGAGCGTATCGGCGTCGAGCGAGCGTGGGGTCGGGAGCCTTGTACCCGTTTGCTTCCTCTATGAAGAGATCGACATCACGACAGCGGGCGCGGGCGTCGGGCCGGTGGCTTTGGAGGTCTCCACCAGCACCGCTTGTAGGTCGGCGCTGACACCACCCGGACCAGGAGGGCACCCTAGTGTTGGTGGGAGTTGACATGACCCTGGCGGGCGCGCAAGCGGAGCGAGTCCGAGCAGGTTGAGCGGAGGTGGGCGTATGTCGGCGACGAAGCTCCTGGTACTCGGTGTTGTGCACCTCTCCGGTGGAGCGCACGGCTACCAGGTGCGGTCCGAACTGCAGAGCTGGGGTGCGGATATTTGGGCCAAGATCAAGCCCGGCTCGATCTATCACGCGCTGAAGAAGGCGGCGGCTGATGGCCTCCTCACCGAGCACGCCGAGCCGGGCAATTCCGGGCCGGAGCGCGTCCTGTACCGCGCGACGGCTCGGGGACGTGACGAGATAGTCGAACTGGTCCGCGACGGTCTGCGGCGCACCCATGACCCCACCATGCTCGACGCGGCCATCACCATGTTGCCCATGCTGACCAGGGCAGATGCCATCGCGCACGTCAACGAGCGGGTCGCGCGCCTGGAAGCGGAGCTCGTAGGGCAGGCCGAGGGGTGGGAGAACCCGAACCCCGACATTCCCGAACACGTCCGCGATCAGGCCGAACTGTGGGCGGGACACGCACGCACCGAACTGGAGTGGGCGAAGAGCCTGAGCAAACGACTGTCTGAGGGCGCCTACACCATGGCCGATGATCCGGGGTCGTGGCTGACGGTCCACGATCCCCTCAAGATGCGCCTCTAATCAACCTTGACTAGTCGCTCCTCATCGTGCATTCTGATCAAGTATTCAAACTTGACTAGCGCTCAACCAATCCGTTCGCAACATCGAGAGAAGGTGTCGAACCCATGGGCAAGTTCGCGATCGAGACCAGAGGGTTGAAGAAGAGTTTCGGCCAGACCCACGCGGTCGCCGGTGTGGATCTGGCCGTGAGCGCCGGGGGCGTGTACGGCGTGCTCGGTCCGAACGGGGCGGGCAAGACCACCACGATCCGCATGCTGGCCACGCTCCTGCACCCCGACGCCGGAGAGGCGCAAGTGCTCGGCTATGACGTCGTGCGTGACGCCCGGGCGGTGCGGAGCAGGGTGAGCCTCACCGGGCAGTTCGCGTCGGTCGATGAGGACCTCACCGGGTTGGAGAACCTTTTGCTGCTCGCCAGGCTGCTCGGCTACTCGCGCCCGCGGGCCAGGCGGCGAGCGGCCGACCTGCTCGACGCGTTCGGTCTTGCCGAGGCGGCCGACCGGCAGGTGAAGAAGTACTCCGGCGGGATGCGCCGACGCATCGACATCGCGGCGAGCCTGGTCGTCACCCCCGAGCTGATCTTCCTCGACGAGCCCACGACCGGGCTCGACCCGCGCAGCAGGAACCAGGTCTGGGAGATCGTCAGGGGCATGGTCGCCGAGGGCACCACCGTGTTGCTGACCACGCAGTACCTCGACGAGGCCGACCAGCTGGCCGACCGGATAGCGGTGATCGACCACGGGAAGGTGGTCGCCGAGGGCTCGAGCGGCCAGCTCAAGGCATCGGTCGGCGCCGGCTCGCTGCACGTACGGCTACGTGCGCCCGAGCAGCGGGCCGAGGCAGAGCGGGTCCTCGCCGGCGTCCTCGCGGTGCCGGTCGAGCCGTCCGCTGACCCTGCCGCGCTGTCCGCGCGGATCTCCGACCCCGAGCGAGTCGCCCGTTCCCTGGCCGAGCTGTCCCGCAGCGGCATCGACGTCACCGAGTTCGCGCTCGGTCAGCCGAGCCTGGACGAGGTGTTCCTCGCCCTGACCGGACACGCCGCCGAGAAGACACCCGAGGAGGATGCCGCATGAATGCCACGTCCACGGAGCAGGCGTCGGCGCCGGTCGCGCTGCGCAGTGTGCTGTCGGCCGGTGAGCGCCCGCCCCGACCCGGTCCGGTGAGCACCTCGTTGACATTCGGCTGGCGCGCTCTGCTGAAGATCAAGCACGTGCCCGAGCAGCTCGTCGACGTGACCATGTTCCCGATCATGTTCACGTTGATGTTCACCTACCTGTTCGGTGGCGCGCTCGCCGGGTCGACGCAGGAGTACCTGCAATTCCTGCTGCCCGGCATCCTGGTGCAGGCGAACGTCATGATCACCATGAACACCGGCATCACGCTGAACACCGACATCCAGAACGGGGTGTTCGACCGGTTCAGGTCACTTCCGGTGTGGCGACCGTCGCCGCTGGTCGGCGCACTCCTCGGCGATCTGGTGCGCTACTCGGTCGGGTCGGCGGTCGTGATCGCGCTCGGACTGGTCCTAGGGTTCCGGCCGGAGGGCGGCGTCGTCGGCGTGGTGCTCTCGGTCGCCCTGCTGCTGGTGTTCTCGTTCTGCCTGTCGTGGCTGTGGACGATGCTCAGCCTGATCCTGCGCACGCCGAACTCGGTGGCGGGGGTCAGCATGATGGTGATGTTCCCGCTGACGTTCGTGAGCAACATCTTCGTGGACCCGCGGACGATGCCCGGATGGATGCAGACGGTCGTCGAGGTCAACCCGGTCACCCATCTGGTGACCGTGGTACGCGGCCTGATGGACGGCTCGGTGCCCGCCGGGGAGATCGGCTGGGTGCTCGTCTCGTCCGTGCTTCTTGTAGCGGTCTTCGGCCCCATCACCATGGTCCTCTACCGCAACAAGAAGTAGATGCCACGTGGTCGAGATCAACTCCGACAACCCGGCCCACTCGGCCAACGCCCCGGCCCGGCCCGGGCACGACAAGGAGAGTCCAATGAGCACCATTCCCAAGAACAACTCGGAAACCGTTGCGCACACGCCCGGGCGGGCGATCAGCTTCGGGGTCTGGATTCTGCAGGTCGCGCTGGCGGCGGTCATCGCCGGCGGCGGAATCTCGAAGCTCGCCGGCGACCCGGTCATGGTGGACATGTTCGCCGACATCGGGGCCGGCC
Source organism: Promicromonospora sp. NPDC060271 (assembly GCF_042726755.1). Classification (NCBI taxonomy): domain Bacteria; kingdom Bacillati; phylum Actinomycetota; class Actinomycetes; order Micrococcales; family Promicromonosporaceae; genus Promicromonospora; species Promicromonospora sp. NPDC060271. The sequence goes on from NZ_JBHXBG010000070.1 coordinate 13,281, forward strand.
AGTGGCTCCGGTACCTGGTCGGAGCGCTGGAGGTCTCGGGAGGGGTTGGACTTCTGATCCCGGCTCTGGCGGGCCTGGCCAGTCTCGGGTTGGCGGCATTGCTGACCGGTGCTGTCATCACGGACCAATTCGTGCTCGATCAGAGCCCTTGGCTGGCGCTCCTCCTTCTCGTCGTGGCGGCCGTGATCGCAACGGCGCGGTGGTCGCGCACCGTGGCCGTCGTCGGCACGCTGCTCAGGCGATGAGACAAACCTTTCGAACGGAGATGTGAGATGACCGAGATGGCCTTTTGCGTGACATCGGAGGATGGCACCACCATCGCCTACGACCGGAAGGGAAGCGGCCCGGCTGTCGTCCTGGTAGGCGGCGCACTGGACGACGGAGCCGAGAACGCTTCCTTGGTACCTGCTCTCGCCGAGCACTTCACGGTCTACAACTATGCCCGTCGGGGACGCGGGGCGAGTGGCTTCACCGAGCCCTACGCCACGGAAAGGGAGATCGAGGACCTGGATGCGTTGATCGCGGAGGCGGGCGGCTCGGCACACCTGTTCGGGGCGTCCTCTGGTGGCGCGCTGGCGCTGGAGGCCGCCGCAGCCGGGTCAGCCATCGACACGATCGCCGTGTGGGAGGTGCCCTATGCGGTCGGAGACGACCTGCGCTCGAGGTTCGAGGAGTTCGTCGTGGACACTCGACGCGCCTTCGACGCCGGACGGGACGAGGAGGTTCTCGAACTGTTCATGCGCCTGACCGGCGCCTCCGACGACAACATCGCGGCCAGGAAAGCGGCAGGCAAGCAGACGGCGCACTGGGCGGAATCGGTCGCCCTCGCGCACACAGTGGTCCACGACAGCGTCTTCCTCAACCGCTACCAGTTGCCGGCCGATCGGCTGGCAACGGTCACCCAACCGGTCCTGGTCACCACCGGGGGACCGATCACCGTCCCCTACATGGCAGGCTTGCCCTCGAACTTCTTCGACCGCGCAGCCGACGAGCTCGCAGACCTACTACCCCACGCCCAACGGGAGACCCTCGAGGTGCCGGATCACGTCGTCGACCCACACACCGTCGGCCCGCTGTTGTTACGATTCTTCAGCAGTGAACACTGAGGGGCCTGCGAGGTGTTGCGGGAAGACCGATCAGGCACCGCGCAAGCAGATCGTCGTCGCGCCAGGGACGCGGGGCGGACAGGGTGCGTCCAAGCGGCCGGTGGTGGCTCCTGACCTGCAAGGCCGGCGGCCTCGTACATCCGGCGGGCACACGTGCGGCAATCGGTGCGTCCACGACCGCTGAACGGATGCCGGTAAACATCGATCAGGTCCGGCGACAAGCCACAGAACGTGCCGCCGTCACCCGTGACGCCATGCTCTTCACCGAGATGTTCGGGATCGACGACGAGCCGCGCGGCTGTCGTCCAGACGCCGTCGGCGGCCATGATCATCCGTGCCCTCCCTCGGTCCCAGCACAGGCGGTGAGCCGGAGAGTACAGGGCTTGGCCGACCCTGGTCCGCGCCGCACGTGCCAGTGTTCAGGCCGGCGTGTTTAGGGCCACGCAGCCCTGCTTCCAGCCCTCCAGAATGCACGAAGCCCAGGTCAGAAACACTCTCTGACCTGGGCTTCCGCACTCTGAGCGGGCGACGGGAATCGAACCCGCGTAATTAGTTTGGAAGCCTTGCCGGGTGGCGATCGGATGGTGAGGGCCAATCGGCCGAAAATGGCCGCTGACCTGGTCTTATTGTAATGCTGGAGTGGGTCCGTGTGGGGTCGGGACTGGCCCTGATTGGCCCTAACTAGGGTCAGATTGGCGGAAGTTAGGGCCAATAAGGGCCAGCTCCGTGAGGCCTGCTTAAGCAGAGCCGCTAGTGGGTCGTGCCACACCACTCGGTCCGGTTGGACAGTTCGACGCTAGGTGCTCCTGAGTGCTTTCGGCTGCACCACCTACGACGGCAACCCAGGATCGAGCCCCCTGCGCTCTCTTAGGTCCTTGGGTTTGCAGGCAACGGGTACTCCCAGTCAAGCTCCGGTGCATCGGGCTGGCGTCGCCACTTGACGGTGATCGTGTCGGTTTGGGTCCCAAATGACCGGAAGGTAAAGAGTCTGATCGCAGACCCAGGCCCAATCCGCGAGTACGCGAGATCGCCATGGACGGAGATGTCGCCGAGGTCGATCGTCACGTCGTGCGCAGGTTCATCGCTGTCATTGGCAAGCAGAAGGGCGTCACGGCCCTCCGAGCGCACGGACCACGGCGGGGCGTATTTCGCTGCTTCTGCCTCAGCAAGAGCGACGGAGCGCTGGTCAGCGTCCGCAGACCTTTCTGCGGCGACCGCCTGTCGATGCGAGTACCACAGGGCCGTTCCTGCCGCGAGGAACGCGAGGACTGAGATCACGAATGATGCGACCGCCATGGTCGCAAGGTATCGCTCCGAGCGCTCAGCCGCCGATGAACCCAGCGACGACTCCGATGCCCTGCGTGAGGAGATTCCCAGCCGCACCGGCGATGGCAGGGTGCAACAGGTTGTTGCGCACGTTTGCCCAGCCCTTCTTCTGGCCCTCCTCGGCGGTGCTCTCGGCCACGACCGTCGCGCCTACGAACTCGTTGACCGCCTCGCGCATTTGGGCGGGGCGGCCTTCGTACATCGCGGACCGGATCCGCGCCAGAAGGGCCAGCAAGTAGTGCCGGTGCTCCTCGGAGATATCAGCATCCCTCACGAACGCCTGAGCCTCGTTGATCGCTGCATCGATCCGGGCAACGAACTCCGGCCTGGGCTGGAGCCCAGCTGCATGCGCGTCCAAGACGATCCCGAAGCCCTTGAGCCCGTTGAGTCGCTCGATCGAAATCGGGTAGTCCCTCCGCTCGTCCGGGGACAACGCCGATGTGCGTATGTCACCAGCCGCCGAAATGAAGGCGGCCTGCCAGCGTGGCAGTGCCCACTCGAATGGCTCCACATCGGTACCTCGCGCCCTCAGGTCGCTGATGCGGGAGCGAAGATCAACAAGGTGCGCCATGCCAGAGCCCACGACCTCGGGCTGTTGAGCGTTGATACTGCGCGCGTAGCTGAGGCGGGCGCTCGTGGGCGATGCCTTCTCTTCGAGCTTCCACCCTTCAAGGATCTTCGCCAACTCGAACGCGGGATTCGCCATGCGCCGCAGCGTACCGCCGCACCCCTCACGCACGCCCGTGCAAACAGCACATTCGTGACGGGTTCACTCCTGGGCCAGACGCCCGATAACCACGCGCTGATCTGTCCTGCTCGCATGCCACCAGCGTGACGTCGTGGCACTGGAAAGCGGGGACGGGCCGGGCGCTCAGTGGCATGTCGTCGTACAGTCCGACGGATCCGCGGCTCCCGGCACCGCTAAACGTCCCTGACTTGTTGGGCGACACGCTCAACGAGCTCTTGCACGAGTTCCTCGACGTCGGGTGGGAGCCCACGGCGCCCGGCGAGGCCAGCACGGCTGCCCTGACACCGGAGCCAGCCAAGGCCTCAGCCAGCCAAGGCCTCCGACAGCGCTCGACAGGCAGGCCTCCAGAAGCCCGCCGATCCCACGGAGAGGACGGGTGCGCGTTTGGTGCGTCAGGGACGTGGGGGCTCACGCCCGGGACCCTCGTACTTGGTAGCACCACCGCAGCTTGCTGACGGTATGCAGACGTACAGGCACGCGACGGAACACGCCAACTACCGACGCCGAGTCGGCGCGGCGAGGTCAGTCGAGCGGATGACGGACAGCGGGTCCCGCAGATCCGCCCCGACGAAAGTCACACACCTAATGCACAAGCTGTGAGCGGTTCCGTCCATACGAAACTCGGGGGTGGGAGCATGAGCGTCGACAAGAGTTCTGCCGGGCTAGGGGACAGCGGGTCACGTACGTCCACCGAGCGCGGGCCCGCCGGGCATCGTGCGGGTGTCTCCGGTGTGTGTCCTCGGTGTGGGAGACCGGTCCCGGTCAGGGCGACAGGAGGCCAGCGAGCTGGTGCTCGCAGCGGTGTCGGCGCGCCGCGTACGAAGAACGCCGGGCCGCGGCTGCCGGCGCTATCGCCGTCGAGGTCGTGGAGACGGTCACCACGATCGAACACGGGCTCGATGAGTGCGTAAAGCGCGTGCAGGTCTCTCCCGTAGCTGTACGCAAGGTACTGACTCACCTGACCAGGCTGCTGGCAAATGATGGTCTACGGGACCCGAAGTGGGCATCGACCGTGGACTCTGTGGTAGTCCTTGCGCGTGCAGTTGGGACTGGCAACCGAACCTCCGCTCGCTTCCCTCCGCGGGGATATGTCAAGCCAGGTTGGTAGGGACGTCGGGTTGCGGCCCGACGTCCCGGCCCGGCGCTCAAACGGCAGGCCGCCGTGACCTATCCGTGCGACAGCCCCAATCCTGCACTGGTTCAACGGCGACCGCGATGACGTCGGACGCGGCCATCGATACCGACGCATACTTCTCGGTCAACGCCGCCATGTCGCAAGAGCAGATCCGCGGCCTGCCGCGGAACTGGGTCCGATGCGAAACAGGCTTCCCCGCGCGGAAGGTGCGAGCCCGCAAGCCCGCAGAAACAGCCGCCATCGAACAACTGCTGAGCCAAGCACTGGAGACAAGTCAACAAGAGGTTCATGCTGCGACTTGGCGGAATCTGCGCACGCTGAGTGAGCGGTCCGGCGCCATCGAGCGGCTACCTGAACGTGTTGCGGACACACTGCTGTTCCTATAGCCGACAGGCTGGCCCGGTGCCCCACGACCGACGACTCGGCAGGCTCACCCGGCGTGTGGTGACTGCGGATCGTCTTGATCCTACGCACGGATGCCTGGTCGGGCTCAGTATCAATCCGTTTAGAAGGGTTTCGCCCGGGTGATTTTTCGCGATACGCAGCTGGGGCCATTTACGTGCGGAGCTACTGCTGCAAGGCTGTCCTGAGCGACCCCAAACAAACTGCGTTTGGGCATCCCCAATCGTTGGAGTGTGAACGCCGGTGAATGAATCTATGCTCCCTGTTGCTCGCATGCTAGAGCGCACGGAGATGGCCCGAGATGAGTCCGACACCGCCTACTTCTTCGATCTTCTATATACGGGCGAGCTGGTGCTCAAACTTATTGTCACCGAGCTCTTGGCTGGCGTTCTTGATGATCGTGACGGCCACGGGTACGCGGCTGAGTATCGATTGATTCGTGCGGATGGTATCGGGGAGTGGTCTGAGGTCCTGGACGAGTTGCTGACCGGACCTGGGAGCCACCACCTAACTTCAGTGTCACGGGAATCACAACGCGCGCTAAGCATGACATTCGGGCCCGGGGCTGATGCATGGCAGCGCCAAGCAGCCGAGCGTCTCAATTACGCATGCCGCTGCCTGGACGAAACACAATTGGACCTTTCCCAAAAGAAAGTTTCCTTGCGTCAATGGGTGAGGCAGTTCGTTTGGCTTCGAAACCGGACGCGTGGACACGGAGCCCCCCGTGGGGAATCCTTGTCGGCGATCTGCCCGCCACTACATGAGTCGATTCTCGCCGTAATATCCAACGTCCCGGCATTGCAACGTGATTGGGCGTACCTCAAGCGAAATCTGTCGGGAAAGCACCGTGTCAGCGCATTTGGTGGGTCACGTCAGCCGTTCGAGCATCTTGTACGAGAATCGCACCCCGCGCTCACAGATGGGGTCTACGTTAACCTCGATGGGTTTCGTAAAGTTAAGCTCATCTATACAGATCCCGACCTGGCCGACTTCTTCTTGCCCAACGGGAATTTCCGAAAGTCGCAGTTCCAGGTTATTTCTTATATTTCCGATGAAACGCGAAGCGAAACTGCGGCGCAGTGGTCGCTGCCGCCTGGATCGCAGCTCCAGAGCGAAACGAGGGCGGCTCCCAACCTGGCCGTAATTGGCGAGGTCTTCACGAATATGCCGCCCAGTCGCCCGGATTATGTACATCGGCCGGCATTGGAGGTCGAACTCTCGACCGTGCTGCGCGACAGTCGGAATCCAGTAGTGACCTTGAAGGGGAGAGGCGGCATCGGTAAGACGTCATTGGCCCTGAAGGTCCTTCACGAAGTGGCGGAAGGCGACGATTTTTTCGCGATCGTATGGTTCAGTGCCAGGGATATCGACCTACTTCCAGAGGGGCCAAAAGTCGTACGGCCCGACGTACTGACGACTGCCGACGTCGCACGGGACTTTGTGGTGCTGTTTGAACCCGATGTGACGCTGAAGGAGCGCGAGCTGCAGCAGCGTCTTACAGACTGCTTATCTGGTAAATCGGAGGACGGGCCGTTTCTCTTCGTCTTCGACAATTTTGAGACGATTCGTGAACAGAGCGAATTGTACACATACCTAAATAACTCGATTCGGTTGCCCAATAAGGTTCTAATCACCACTAGAACCCGGGACTTTAAGGCTGACTACCCTATTGAGGTCAAAGGTATGGCTAGGACTGAGTTCAGCGATCTGGTTGACGATGTCGCAGAACGGGTGGAAATAGCGACTATCATTGACCCTCCGTACAAACAACAACTGTACGACGAGTCCGATGGTCACCCGTACATAACAAAGATAATTCTCGGCGAGGTTGCGCGAGAGCAGCGAAAGGTATCGCTCAAGCATGTTGTAGCCGCGCACGACGCTGTTCTGGACGCTCTATTCGATCGTTCATTTGCCAGCCTTTCGCCAGCGGCGCAACGCGTATTCTTGACACTCTGCAATTGGCGCTCATATGTCCCAAGAATCGGGTTAGAGGCCGTCTTGTTGCGTCCAGGAAACGAGCGTATGGAGGTGCTGGACGCTCTGCTCGAACTTCATCGGTCCTCGCTCGTGGAGGAGATCATCGATCCAGAAAGTGGCACCGACTTCCTGTCTGTTCCGCTTGCTGCTTCGGTCTTTGGGAAACGTAAACTTGTGACGTCTCCATTTAAGATCGCGATCGAAGCTGATCTGCAGTTGGTTCGCGCTTTCGGACCTATCACGGCCACCGAGGCATCGCTTGGCCTCGAGCCGCGACTCGACCGGCTAACCAAAGCGATTGCGGTTCGACTTGGCGAGGGCGATAACAGCCAGGAGCTTGCCGTTCTAGAGTACATCGCGTCCCACTATCCGCCGGCTTGGTTGCACCTCGCGGAACTCCAACAGGAGATGGGGAACTCGGACGGTTCGCGCGTTTCCGTAAGCAAGTACCTAGAGTCGAAACCAACCGACGAATCGGCGTGGCGACAGTTGATTACTCTCTACAAGCGAGCGTCAGACCCTCTCGGGGAGATGCATGCACGACTTCAACTTGCCGAGCTTACGCGTCCCGACTACAAAGAGCTCAGTACCGCAGCCTCTCGTTTAAATGGGATGCTGTCACGAAGGGAAATCGAGGTGGATGCGGATGAGCGTAGACTTATGGTGCGCAAACTGCGCCAACTCCTTGAAGAACGTGTGGTCGAAGCGGATGCCAACGATCTTTCGGGACTTGGTTGGCTTTGCATGCACGACAAGGACGCAGAGTCAGCGCTTAAGTGGGCCCAGGCCGGGCTCGCCAAAGAGCCGGATAACGAGCATTGCCTTAAATTGCTCCGTCGTGTAGCGGCTCGCGACGGGGCGAGTGATTGAGGCGGCCACGACCGTGGGGAGCGGTGCGTCGAACTGCCACGCCGATCACGTCACCGCCTTGTCGAAGGGCGGAGCCACTGACCTCGACAGTTGCAGGGTTCTCGGGGTGTAGTTAACGGCGGAGCATCAGAGGCGGGCTAAGTCCTGCGACGCAGACGCTGGGTGTGTCGCTGCGGAGAAGACGTCGTGTCAAGCGATTGCTTGGCGCTTGGAAATTCGTCGAGCAAGCAATGCGGATTCATCCCGTGTTCCTGATCGCCTGTCGTCTGTCGTGGACTTAGGTCGAGGTGTGGGGCTCTCCACGGGCTGATGCATTGTGCGTTGCGCCAGAGCTGCGAGATCGTCAGGCATGGTCGTGCTGAATAGCATGGTTCGCCGTCGGGCAGGTGTTCGTGCGAGGAGGGCCTCAACATCGGGCAGGAGACCGAGCTCGTCCATCTCGTCCGCGCCGTCCAGGACAACCAGACGTGTGTGGTCGAGATTCAGGAGGCCCTCGGTCACCCGCCTGACTAGGTGGTCCACGGTGCCGACCGCCACATCGGGGGATTCTGGGCGAACTGTGACTTCCGGAGTGTGCTCGTCGTTGGCGTCCAGCGGCACTATGCGGACGGTGCGTTTGGCTGATTTGGTCAGCGTAGTGAGGTGGTTGGCGACAGCGAGTGCCAGCGTGGAGGTCGGCACAGCAACAACCGCTTGTGGCTCGGATGGGTTGGGGAGCTGGTCGTAGCCAGGCTCGCCCTGTGCCACCACCTGGTGCAGCAGAGGGATTGCGTATGCCAGGTGGCGTTCGACACCTTGAGGAACATGCCCGATGAAGTCTCGTCCGCTCATCACCGCTGACAGTGTGGCTGCCTGGATCGGCGTGAACTGACTGGCATCGACGAGTACTCGGACTAGCGATTCGCTTGGTGAGCCAGCGAAGGAAGGGGCGAGGTCGGGCTGCGCTGCGCCCCGGTCTGCTAGAGCCTTGACCGCGATCGCGAGACGATCGTCCAGGGAGATGCCTCTGGGCTCGTCTCGGGCGGGCGCGGCCCAAGTCGAGACGCCGCGGACAAGTGCCTGAGATTGCGCGCTGTGCTGCTGGCGTGAGTCAGGGTCAGTCGGCTGGCGAGCCGCAGTGGGTCGCGGGCCGATTACCTCGTTCACCACTGCTCGTGCGCGGAGGCGACGACGCTTGTGGCCGGGGAGTGGCAGCAGCCCCCAGCCGGACTTGCGCGTGTGGGTTGGTTCCACCGTCTCCTCCTTACCGCTGGCCGAACATCGCGATCGAACTGAGGACCCCGGATGCCACTGCGGTGACTACTTGGCCACGGGCGAACCAGTACATCTGATGAAGGTAATCTTCGTTTACGAGCACGCACTCGTAAAGGGATCGCAATAATTCGTCGCGAGTTGCCTCTTCGGTCCACCCGAGATCGCGCGCAGTGGCCATGATGGCATGCACATCAGGCTCTTCTAGATGGTCGGCGTTGTATGTGGCCATAAGCAGAACTAGTGAGCAGATCAGCGCCAGGCAGCTAGCGATGTTCAGGTCGTTGCGGCCGAGCTCCTGCCACGAAGCCACCGAGACGGCGGTTGCCGTGCCGAGGGCGAAGACCGTGACAACCTTCCCGCCGTCCATGCGCCACTGCTGACGTGCCAACGACCGCTCAAGGCTCAGGGCGACGTCTTGCCTCAGTTGGCGGTCCACGGCACTGATCGTCACCCGCAGCGTGGCCTATGTCTACCGAAGATGCGATATGTCGGTAGCAGCCGAACGCTCGTCAGCAGGACGCTCAAGGGCCGCCTGAGACCTTCACCAAGTGGCCGTTGGAACTCGAAACACCTGAGGAGACTGGCAGCCCTTGGCTGATCTCGCGGTATGAAGTCGACCAAGCGCCCGGTGTTGGCGGCACCCAAGTGACCTGCCTGTCGGGCTTACCGCAACGGCCTGCCTACCTCCTGGCGAATCGCGGGCCGGCGGGTAGCGTGGAGCGTAGAGCGGGGCATCTGGTCCCGCTTCTTGAGATCACGACCGGCCCGTCGCGGTCCCAATTGCTACCCCACTGGTGGGGGAGCAGCACACGGGCCTGATTCCCCCACAGTTCCCCCAAGGCGCAGATCCGACCGGCGAACCACGAGGTCAGGGCCGCATGACACGCTTCAACGTCTGAGCCGGAACTAGACTTTCGGGAGCGTCAGAACTCAATTCGAGCGATCTCCGATGGTTCCAGGGTCAGATTCGTCCGCGCGCGGCAAGGTAGCTAGCTCGAAGACAACCGGTGTTGAATCCAGTGCCGTGCGCCACGAACCGCCGCCTCTCGATGTGGACTCGGGTACTCGACAGCAAGACGGCGCCACTGGCCGTAGATGGTCGCGGTGAACGTTGTGATGGCGTCCCCTGTCGCACTGGGGTGCTGCATGCCCCAGGTATCGAACACGAATTGCTCGGCCTCGGCCGGTTCATGTCCCTCGCCGATCAGCCGCGGGACCAGCAGCGCGGCGTCGACCCAGGGCGGGCCGGTCCTGGACCACGCCCAGTCGATTAGCCGAACCTGGTTGCCGTGCACGAGCAGGTTGAGCTGATGGATGTCGCCGTGGACCAGGGAGTACCCGGGCAGGATGTTCGGTACCTCGTCGTCGAGGTGGATCAGCAAGTCCAGGTGCTGCTTCTCCCACGCGTCGAGCTGGTCCGCGTGGTTGTCCGCGAGCCACCGCCATCCGGCAAGGCGCGCGTATCTCTTCCTGAGCGGCAGTACATCCGGAGCAGGGCTCGGGCTGAGTTGTTGCGCGAGGCGCGATAAGGCGGCGGCCACGGCCGGGACGTCCGGCGATCCGGGCGTGAAGTCGGCGTGCTCGCCGGGCACGGTCTCGTACCCGGCGAGCAGCCATCCTTCGGTGCGCACGGTCCACAGCAGGCGCGGCGCATCGTGCACCGCGTCCCGGAGTCGGGAGTTGATCTGGATCTCGTGCTCGTGCACGGTGACCAGCCGGTCGTAGTCGGGAACGCCCTTGACGAACACCGTCCCGTCGGCCGTGTGCAGGAACGCAACGAACGTCGAGTTACGGCCAGCCGACGGCGCCTCGGCACGGAGTACGGGCCCGCACTTCGTCTCGACGGCCTGTCGGAGGGCGGCGGGCAGCTCTTCCCATGAGCGGCGGTGCATCGTGCTCTCCTAGTGGTCGGTCACGGTGCGGTCGAGCTGGTGCAGCCCTGGTGGCACTGCGAGCAGGCGACGGAGTGCGCTGTGGGCCACAGGTCGGTGTCGACGTAGAACCCGGCCTCGGCGATGGCGTCCACGGTGTACTGGATCGCTTCGTGAGCGGATTCGCCCTGGGTGGACGGGTCCTGGGGGTCGGTGGGCACGTGGTGCAGGAACCGGCCGGCGACTTGCTCGCAGAACGCAGCGTAGTCAACGGTGTGCAGGATGAACTCGTGCCACCCCGGGTCCACGATCTCCGAAGGTGACAGCGGTCGGCCCTGGTGGGTGGCGGTGGTGCCCAGGAACGCGAGTGCCTGGTCGACGATTCGTGCCGCCATGCCCAGGTCGTGGTCGTGCTCGGTGGCGACGCGCTCCGTGAGCTTTTGGAACAACGCCGGGTTCACTAGCGACCTGCCCTCGCGCAGGTCGTGTGCGGTGGTGGTGGTCATGTGCTTCCTCCTCGTTGTGCGGGGTAGTGCCTGCATGTGCACCCGCCAGGGGCGGGCCTGCGGCCGGGCAGTGGTACGGGGGTCTCGGGGGCTGCCCAGCCGCAAGATCAATAGCGGTTACAGGCCGCTCAGGGGTAGCTCGAACCCGGCCGGGCCGTCACCTGTCACGCTGCGCCACTGCGCGCGGCGGCGTCCCTCGTCGCCGCGGGGATAGGGCATGCCTGCGTCAAGGGCGGCGGTCTCGATCGCCCGCATCGTGACCCCGACGCCCGACGGGATCGGGGCGTGCATCACCCAGCGCCCGTCCTGGAGGGCCCAGGCTTCGCACCGGGCCAGGTCGGGTCCGCTGCCGTGCCACACCCGCAGCACGACGGGCCCGGGTGCGGTGCGCTCGGCGGTAGCGATCTGCGCGGCCAGCGACGACAGCGTCCGGTCCACGGTCGGGACGAGTGAGGCCAGCACGGGCAGGACACCGGCCTGGTCGATGCTGTCGGTGGTCTCACCCGCGGCGCTGCGCACGATAGCGGGCGCCTGCCCCATCGCGACCGAGCGTCCGGCCCAGGCCAGCATGTCCAGATCATTGACCCCGTCCCCGACCGCCATAGTGCGATCGGCTGGGATACCGAGGTGGGTGCGGATGACGTCGAGGGCGGCGGCCTTGTTTACGCCCTGCGCGGTGACGTCGAGCCAGTCCGGGCCCTGTGGGGCCACGGTGACCCCCGTGGCGCGTAGGGCGTCGGTGTAGCGACGGATACCCGGTGCAGTGAGTGCGATCCGGGCGGCGGGCTCAGCCATCAGGTCAGCCAGGAGGACGGTCTTCTGCTGACCGTTGAGTTCACCAGGCTCGAAGACACTGTTGGTGCGCCAGCCCCACCCGACCTCCTCCACGGCGACGCGCACGGATGGCGCCACGTCGAGAGCACGGCGGATCACGGGCTCGGGGTCGAAAGTATGGGTCTCAATCACGTGATAACCAGACGGTGCAGACCGGTCCAGTTGGACTGTCAGGGCACCGTTGGAGCACACAGCCCACCCGTGTGTGAGGCCCAGCCTTGTGGCGATCGGCAGCAGTCCGGTCAACGACCGGCCCGAAGCGAGCACGACTTCATGGCCTGCTGCACGTACGAGGTCCAGCGCCGGGACAGTACCCGCCGGTACTTTCTGCTCGCTGTCTACCAAGGTCCCGTCGATGTCCAGCGCGACCAGCGTGCGAGTGCACGTCATCGTCGCCGCGTTCACTGGGCCACCACCTGGCGTAGCGCCGACCGCACCTGAACCTCCAGGTCGTCACGCTCACCCGTCCAGAGCGTGTGCCCGGGAACGAACATGCGGTGGTCCAGGGGCAAGTCGCAGCCCAGGGCGCGCGCGATCTGCTCACCATGGTTGAGATTCACGGGTTGCAGGCAGATGCGACCTCGGGTCAGTGTCACGATCTCGATATGGTCCGAGCCCACGGTCCGTACAGCCTCGGTCGCGACGCGCATTGCGTGCGCGAGCCGGTCAGCATCTCCTTCGTTGCGGTGCTGGCTGTAGCTTGCCGTGGCGTCCTTCGTGGCCACGCCTGCTCTGACGTGGCCGACGTCTGTCGGGCGGCTCGTAGTCATCACGGCGATTCCTTGGGGTCGGTGGTGAGAGTTCGACCACCGTCGCACCCAGCCGACAACCCACACACCTGCCCTGCGGGCCGGAGATAAACGGATCTGTGGGCGTGTTGACCTGTAGCGATGGCGCCAGTACCCGTGATTGCCCATTCAGATGGGCAATGGGGCGCAGGATGGCTAGGGTTTCCCGTGTGGAAGGGTCATCCGTCGCGGAAACGCCGTCTGGTCAACGTGCGCGTGCGAACCAACGCCAGAGGCTGACCCCGCAGGCGCGGGGACGCGTGCTCGCCGCGCAAGGAAAGAAACTATGGACCGAGCTGAGGTCCGTGAAGGACGCGGCGGTCGAGCTGATGGCCAGGTATCCTGACGTGCCCAGTTTGCAGGCGTACCGGTACGCCGCCGGCTTGTCGCAGGATCAGGCCGCGAGCCGCTACAACGACGTCACAGAACATCAGACAAGCCTCGGCGGCACGACCATCAATGCCTGGGAGACCTGGGCACGAGGTCGAGGGCAAGGCTCGCCGCCTTCGATGTCGAGCCTGCTCGTTCTGTGTGCTGCTTACGGTCGGGGCCCGTTAGGGGTAGCCGAGGAAAAGATCAATCCCACGGAACTGATCGCTGAAGCCTACGAGCGCCTGACAGCCGAGGACCAACTGGCGCTCAAGCAATTCGCTGTGGACAAGCAGACGGTCACGGTCGCCACATCCACGCCAGTGCATGGAGCCCTGCACGAGGGTGCTCGGCAAGCGGGCCAGCGGCACAGTCAAGTCGGTGAGCGGTTCATATTGACCGTTCCGACTGTCGAGTACGGCAATCCTGAGATCGAGGTATTCAGCATCCCGAACCCTCAGCCAGGGCGATTGCTCGACCTGACATGGGAGACGTTCGGCCTCGGCGTGGCGAGCCTGTCGCAGCAGATCAAGAACCTCGGCAAGCGCCTGGACGCGGACATCTGCTTCGGGATCAATGAGGCCGGCTTGGTGATGGCGACATTCCTCGCTTCGGACCGGTTCGCCCGATGCCCCATCGGGTACCTGCGCTGCAACAAGGTGAGCGACGGCGTGGTGCTCGACGACGCGTCCTTCTTCCCCGACGTCAGAGACGCTCCGACCATCGTTATCTGCGACTTCGAGGTCAAGCACGCTGACGTCATCGGCTACATCGCACGACAGGTGCGCGCGAAGTATCCCGGAGCCGAGCTGTATTTCGCCGTGTTCGGTGCGATGACCAAGGACCGAGAGCTGGCCGTCGACAGCTTCAATGACCTGACAGGTGCCAAGATCATGCGCGCCGCGGACTTCGAGGCCGTGTTCATTGCTGCGACCATGAGCCCGCCGGGCATCGAGCCCCCACTTGAGTTGCGATAGCGGACTGGAGACGCCCTGCATGAGCAGCGAAACCCGTACACCAGAACTGGCCGAGACCATCGCCGAACTCGTCAAGACCACGATGAGCGACATACGGCCCCGGCTCGTTCGGGCCGCGCTTACCGGCCACCGGGCGGAGAACGAGAACCTGCGTCACGAAGACAACTTTCTGTCCGACTACGACCTCTGGATGCACCAGCGATACAAGGAACTGCTGCCCGAGGTCCTGCCGTCTTTCATCTACGCCTCGGAAGAAGACGACCCACAGGTCATCGGCAACGATCCCGACCCAGATCTGTGCGTACTGGTCGATCCGCTGGACACCAGCGAACTAGCAGTGCGTGCACTGCACGGATACACCCACCTGATGGTCTACTCGCGGTCGCTGAGGCGACCCGTCATCGCGATCGTCGGCGACATCTTCCACCACGTAAAGCTCTACCTCGCGTTCCACGACGACGGTTCGGACCGCGCGTTTGTGATCACGGCGGACGGAGAGCGGCACGCTCTCGAGTCGCCGTCGAACGCTCACCTGCCGCAGGCGCTAGTGACCAACTACCTCATGCGGCCGGCCGAACGCTTCCGCGTCTTAGCGCAGCAGGAGCGGTTCCTCGACGCATTGAGCGCACCGGGCGAGAACGGGAAGGCACGGGGACGGATCGGTGTCGACTTCGGCTCCATTAGCCTGTGCCACGTCGCGGCCGGCTTCACCGACGCCACCATGGAGATCGCCAAGGGCTTCGCCGTGTGGGACCTCTCGCCCGGGCACTACATCCTGCACGCCGCAGGCGGCGTCACCATCGACCTCGACGGCAACCCCATCCCACTCGACTACGGGCTCAACACCCTGCCCGAAATCAACACGACCATGAGCACGCGACGCAAGTTCATCGCAGCGGGTAACCAGGCACTTGCCGAGGAGATCCGGGCCACCATCCAGAGCTAGCGACCGGCAGCATGGACCTCAGGTCTGCACCTGAAGTCTGCGCTGCAGCC
>NZ_JBHXBG010000071.1:0-28085 GCF_042726755.1 Promicromonospora sp. NPDC060271
GTACCGCACGGACCCGCGCCGACTCCGTCCGGGCCAGCCCAGCCCCACCAGCCCAGCCGGAGAACGTCAGTGGTGGTGGTGCTCGCCCGCCGTCACCGGCGTCGCACCCGGACGGCTCCACTGGACGGCGGGCCGCCCGCCGTTCCAGCTGTTCCCGGCGCCGTCGGCGTCGGCACGCCAGAACCAGCCCGGCACCTTGCCCTCGGGCCAGCCCTCGGGGTAGTCCTGCCAGGCCTCCATGCGGCCCCGTGTCGTCATGTCGAGCAGGGCGAGCGCCGGCATGGCCGCCTCGGCCCCGCGTCCCGTGACGGTGTTGGTCAGGAACACCCGGTCGCCTGCGCGCAGGAAGCACATCCAGGTGCCGAACTCGCCGCCGCCCACCGTCTCGTCGTCGGAGTCGAAGACCGAGTACCAGTCCTGCGGGTACCCCATGAACTCGACGAACGGTGCCAGCTCGGCGTACGGCGCCTTCGCGAACACCGCGAAGGACACGCCCCGTGCCGTCAGGTACGCGGGGTCCTGCACCGCCCAGTAGGTCATCGTGCAGCCCGAGCACTGGTTCTCGAACGGCTCGCCCAGGTGCCACATGTGCTTGTAGACGATCAGCTCCTCGCGGCCCCTGAACAGGTCGAGCAGGGTGGTCGGCCCCTCCGGGCCGACGACGACCGCCGCGGCGTCGACCTCGGTCATCGGCAGCCTGCGCCTGGCCGCCGCGATCGCGTCGCCCTCGCGGGTGTGCGCCTTCTCGCGCACCAGCAGCTCGTCGCGCGCCGCCTGCCAGGCGTCCCGGTCGACGACGGGCGGGACGGCGGCCGTGCCGGCCTGGTCGGTGTGGCTCTCGTGCGTTGCGGTCATGACGTCTCCTCGTCGGCGTGATGTCGGGTCCCTCTCCCGGGACTACTGACGACCGGCCGAGCAGAAGATCATCGGCCGGGCGCCCACCACTTCGACGAACGAGCACGGCGCAGATCGACACCGTGCAGATCGACACCGTGCAGATCGACACCGCGCCGACGGGCGCTGACCGGCGCCCTGCTACCGCAGCGCCGCCGCGACGATCTCCAGGGCCTCGGCCCGGCCGATGCCGAGCGCGCGGACCGTCTCCGCGTACGTGGATGCCGCACCCTGGGCGAGGGAGAGGCGCTGGTCGCCGGCCGCGCTCACGAAGGTTCCGGCCCGGCCACGGGTCTCGACCAGGCCTGCCGCCTCCAGCTCGCGGTACGCGCGCGCCACCGTGTTGACCGCGATACCGAGCTCCGCGGCGAGCGCCCGCACCGTCGGCAGCCGCGTGCCGACCGGCAGGGTGCGGTCCGCCATCTGCTGCGCGAGCGTGGTGCGCACCTGCTCGAACGGCGGCACGGGGGAGTCGGCATCGATGCTGATCACGGCACCCACAGTACAAGCGCCGGTTAGTCTCACGTCCATGAGCGACGCCTACCAGCGACCCCGGCCCACCGAGCAGCGCACCCCCGAGACGATCCCGCTCGGCGCCGCGCCCCGGCCCACCGACCCAGCAGATCTCGTCGAGCGGGTCCGGGTGGCGCTCGCGGACGCGCTGGGCGGCCGGGCGGTCGGGCTCGAGCGGGCGGGCATCCGGGCCGTCCTCGACGGCGGCGACATCACGTCGGCGGACATCGACCTGACGGGCGTCACGGTCCGTGCGGACGGCGCCCCCGGTCAGGCGGGCGTGCCCGGCGGCGGCGCCGCGAAGCAGTGGCGTCCCGAGGTGGTCCGGCGCGAGCCGGGGACGCTGCGCCGTCTCCGGGTGGACGCGCACCCGCTCGTCGCGGTGGACCTGCCGGTCGACGTCACCGCCGAGGTCGAGGGGCTGCGGTTCGACTGGGTGGAGGGCTCCGACGGGCGTGTCGGCCTCCAGCCGGTGGAGCCGAGCGAGGCGCACCCCGTGTCGGGGCACGCGCGCGTCGCCGTCGACAGGGCCGGCCTGGTCGCGACGGCCAGAGGGCTGCTCACGGTGGTGCTGCAGCAGCAGGGCGTGACGCTGACCGGGCTGGACGTCGACCTGGTGTCACGGGGCCCGCGTGCGGCCGCGCTCCGGGTCGACGCCGCGATCAAGAAGGGCATGTTCCTTGCCGCGCGGGTCCAGGCCACCGCGTCGGTCAGCGTGGACGAGAACATGGTGCTCGCGGTCCGCGACGTGCAGCTCGCGAGCGGCAACCCGATAGTGGCCGCGCTGCTCGGCACCATCAGGGGCCGGGTGGAGGCCGCGACGAGCCGGGACATCGACCTCGCGGAGCAGCTGCCCGACGGCGTCCGCCTGGCCGACGTGCGTCTCGACGTCGGCCAGGAGCTCGTGGTGAGTGCCAGGCTGGCTTGACGGTGCCGGTCTGAGCCTCAACCTGAACTTGAAGGTTGGCCGACCCTCAACCTCGACTCGAACTTCAGACGCACCGTCGCGGGCACTCAGGTCCGCGGCGCTCGGGGCCGGCCGAGGACGATGCCGCGGCCGGCGTAGAAGCGCTCCAGGTCGGACCAGCGGACGTGGGTGTACTCCTGCGACCGCCCGGGGAGCCCGGACGGGTCGTGGATCACGACGTGCTCCTCGTCGGCGCCGACGGCGAGCACCAGGTGTCCACCCCGGCGGGGCGGAGCCGGGTCGAGCGCGCGGATGGTCCGGTAGACCGACAGCATCACCAGGTCCCCGGCGGCGACGTGCTTGGTGATCTGTTCCGTCGGAAGGTCCGGGTAGACGTCGGCGGCGAGGCCCCACCGATCCCGCACGTAGGCGGCGAACGGGGCGTAGATGAGGCCGTCGAGACCGCCGTCGTCGCGGTGGACGTACGCGCCGACCTCGACGCAGTCGGCGGCGAGCACCATCGGGTCCGGGACCTCCAGGTGCCAGGCTCCCAGGGCCATGCGCAGGCACGCCACGCCGCACAGCTGATCGGCCCACCACTCGTACTCCTCAGGGGTGCTCGCCCCGTACTCGGCCCATCGTGGGTCGTCGGCGGCGCGCATGGTGCCGCCGACGATGGCGGCCACGAGCTCGGGGGAGGCCCACTGCGAGTAGTACGGGACCTGGTGCAGGACGGCGGCTGAGGCGGCGGGTGAGGTCGTGTCGGTCACGGCGCCATTCTCGCGCGTCAGACGCTCAGGTCATGCGCGTGACCTGAGCGTCTGACACGAGGTGGCCGCGAGATCAGTACGGGTTGTTCACGTAGGCGCGGTCGAGCGCCTCCGGGATGCGGAAGTAGTTCGCCGCGAGCCCCGCCGGGTCGGTCGCGAGGGCGCCACGGCCCGGACCGTCGTTGCCGTCGTCCCAGCCCCACGGTGCGTTCGCGGAGTTCTGCGAGCAGGAGATCCCGCCGTCGCCGCAGCTTCCGCCGCCGTCGCCCGCGAAGGTGCCGTGGCTCGCGAACAGCGACGTGCTGGCGCGCTGCGACCAGAGCCCGCCGGCCGCCTGCATGTCCACCAGGCGGTAGGAGACGTCGCGGTCGTCCGGGTGCTCTGGCACCTCGGCGCGGCCCGCGGGGTAGTAGATGACGCCGTCGCCCCGGATGTCGTAGCCCGGGCGGGCCTTGAGGCCGTGGCCTTTGGCCTCCTGGGCGGTGACGGGGTGGGCCAGCCCGTCGTGCGGGTTGGTCGCCGTCTGCAGGGTGCCGTCGATGCTCTCGGCGCCGGCGCCCCACGTGCTGCCCGCCGGCGTGTACGAGAAGAAGTCGGTGTGCGCGACGGTGACGGCGCCGCGCAGGACGCCGTACGCCGAGCCGTCCTTCTGGACGGCGACCATGACGCCCTCGGCGTCGTTCTCGTGCTCCGTGTCGAAGATCGAGTCCGACCAGTCCCGCGGGTGGAAGAACATGTAGGTGACGAACCAGTGGGTGCCCGTCTCCAGCACCGAGTAGTAGGCGGTGGCGGCCAGGGCGTGGTTGCCGGTGTTCTCCCAGTTGTTGCGGGCGTCCAGGTCGCCGTCGAAGTCGTAGGCCGCGAGGTAGTCCGACCGGCCGCCCAGCGCGTTGGTGCCGGTCTGGTCGACGTCCTGGTAGTGGATCGGCGCCCAGCGCTGCGCCAGGTCGGCGGTGCTCGCCGCGGAGAGCTCCGCGGGCGCCGGCGCGGTCGCCGTCGTGCCCGCCGCCGCGGATCCCGCGGCCGTGACGCCCAGGGCTACCGCTGCCGCCGTCGTACCCATCGCGAGCTTCAGTGTTCGTGCAGGTGCAGGCATGTCTTCCCTCGTCCCGATCAGGAGGTGGTGATGTTCCCGCCGAAGACTTCACCCACGGCATGGCCGACGGGCGAAGAGCGCATGGCAAACGGATGACGACTTGTCGGCTCGGGGGCCGCCGGACTTTTCGTTACAGCAAGTCGGACATGCGATACGTTTCGATCGACGACGACGTACCGTGCGCCTCTGGCGCGTCGAGAACCGAGAACCATGACAGTCACGACGACCCTGGCCGAACGCCTGACCGACCTGGCCGACCTGACGCCGCTGACGGAGACCACCAGGAGCCCCGACCCGGCCGCCGTGTACGAGCGGCTGCGGGCCAGATGGGGCAACGTCGCCCCGGTGCTGCTGGAGGGCGACGTGCGGGCCTGGCTGGTGCTGGGGCACCGGGAGCTGGCCACGCTGCTGCGCAACGAGAGCCTGTACTCGCGCGACTCCCGCAACTGGAGCCTGGTCGCGGCCGGCGGCCTGGACCCGGGCAGCGGCGTCGGCGCGGTCCTCGCTCCGCGGGACAGCGTCTACTACGTCGACGGGGCGCGGCACCGGCACCTGCGCCGCCTTGTCGACGACGCGTTCGAGGGGTTCGACGAGCGGCGCCTCGCCGGGACCGTCAGGAAGTGGTGCGAGAGCACGCTGGACCGTGTCGCCGCCAAGGGTGAGGCCGATCTGGTCAGCGAGTACGCGTGGGCCGTGCCGCTGCTGGCGATGTCCACGATGTTCGGGCTGGGCCCCGAGGAGGCGCGGGCGATGCTCGGCCACGCGCGCCGGATCTTCCGGGCCAGGGGTGCGGAGGGCGCCGAGGCGCTCACCGCGCAGAAGCACCTGGTCGTGGACCTGGTCGCCCGCCGCCGGACGCAGCCGTCGGACGACATGACCTCGGCGATCCTGCACCACCCGAGCCGGCCCTCGGACGAGGACGTGCAGAGCGCGGTCTCCACGATGCTCGTCCTGGGCAGCGAGTTCGAGGTCGCGTGGATCACGCAGGCACTCCGGCTGAGGCTGACGGACCCGCGGTTCGACGGGCGGTCGGGCGGCATGCTGTCGGCCTCGGACACGCTGGAGGCCGTGCTCGGCTCGATCCCGCCCGCGAGCAACACCGGGCCGCGCTACGCGATGGCGGACACGATGCTGGGCGGTCGCATGATCGCGGCGGGCGACGCCCTCGTACCGGGCATCCTCGGCGCCAGCGCGGAGTCGCGCGGGGTGTCGGGGGACGACCTCTGGCTCGAACCGGGCAACCTCGCCTACCTCACCTGGGGCGCGGGCCCGCACGCCTGTCCCGTACGTCGCCCGGCCAGGGTGATCGCGCAGGTCGCGGTCGAGGTGGCGCTCCGCAGGCTCGGCGGGGTGACGCTCACGGTCCCCGTCGACTCGCTGCCCGTCACGGGAACCCTGTGGTCGTCGATGCCGTGGCAGCTCCCGGTGCGGTTCGAGGTGTCGGGCTAGCGCCCCACCCGCAGGGCCGGCGACCCGCGGTGCTGGTGCCTGGTCGAGGCTCCAGGTTCATGACAGTGCATTGGACATGAGGTACATTCCGCCTAAAAGCCGTAGTGCGGGATCCGTCGCGCCCAGAACCCCCGGGGAGCCATGACAGTCACGACGACCACCCAGTCGGAGCGCCTGATCGACCTGGACGACCTGACGCCGCTCATCGAGACCACCACCAGCGCCGACCCCGCGCAGGTCTACGAGCGGCTGCGCGCACGGTGGGGCAACGTCGCCCCGGTGCTGCTGGAGCCCGGCGTGCCGGCCTGGCTGGTGCTCGGCCACCGCGAGCTCGTCACGGTGCTGCGCAACGAGAGCCTCTTCGCGCGGGACTCGCGCAACTGGAGCCTGCTCGTCGACGGCACGGTCCGCCCCGACCGCGGCGTCGGCGGCGTCCTGGCCCCGCGTGACGGGATCTACTACGTGGACGGCGTGCGGCACCGCCACCTGCGCCGCCTCGTCGACGACGCGTTCGAGAGCGTCGACGAGCACCGGCTCGCGACGATCGTCGAGCAGTGGTGCGGGATCGCGCTGGACCGGCTGCTGGCCAAGGGCGAGGCCGACCTCGTGGGCGACTACGCGCGCGCCGTCCCGATCCTGGTGATGTCCACCATGTTCGGCCTCGACGCCGCGCAGTCCCGCGCCATGCTCGGCCACGCCCAGCGGGTGTTCCAGGCCACCGGCGCGGCGGGCCGCGAGTCGCTCAACGCGCAGCGGGCCCTGATCGCCGACCTCATCGCGAGCCGCCGTGCACAGCCGTCGGACGACCTGACCTCCGCGATCCTGAACCACCCCAGCGCACCCACCGACCTGGACGCGCAGAGCGCCGTCTCGGCGACCCTGATCCTCGGCAGCGAGTTCGAGGTCGCGTGGATCACCCAGGCCCTGCGCATGCGGCTCACCGACCCCCGGTTCGACGGGCGGTCCGGCGGGCTGCTGTCCGCGCCCGACACCCTGACCGCGGTGCTCGGCTCCGCACCACCCGCGCCCAACGCCGCGCCCCGCTTCGCGCTCGCGGACACGACGCTCGGCGGGCGGAAGATCCTGGCCGGCGACGCGGTGGTGCCAGGCATCCTCGGCGCGAGCGCGGAGTCGCGCGCGGCCGGCGACGACATCTGGATGGAGTCCGGCAACCTGTCCTACCTCACGTGGGGCGCCGGCCCGCACGCCTGCCCGGCCCGCCGGCCCGCCACGGTGATCGCGCAGGTGGCGGTGGGGGCCGCGCTGCGCCGCCTCGGCGGCGTCACGCTGACGGTCCCGCCCGAGGAGCTGCGCGCCACCGGGACGCTGTGGTCGTCGGTGCCCCGGGAGCTTCCGGTCCGCTTCGAGGAGCAGCGCCCGGCGCGGTGACGGCACAAAGCCGCAGGCTTCCCGGGCCGAGCCGTAGTCTTCTCTGGTGCAGCTGACCAGGCCTGATCTCGCGCGGATCCTCGACCGGTCGGCCGCCGAGCGGCCCACCGCCGAGCTCGGCTGGCTCGACGCACCACCCGTGCGCGCCCGCGTGCTGCGCGAACGGGTGGCGCTCGGCCCGGACGTGCCCATGGCTGACGTCGCCGACGCGCTCTTCGGCTGGCGGATCCACCGCGGCGCGGGGCTCATAATCCGCCCAAGCGGGCGGGCCGACGTCGGCGTGACCGTCGTGCAGGCCGTGCGGGCGGGGCCGCTCTGGTTCGCCGCACCGTGCCGGGTGGTCGACGTCGTCCGGACGCCCGACGAGACCGGCTTCACCTACGCGACGCTGCCCCGTCACCCGGAGACGGGTGTCGAGTCCTTCCGCGTGCTGCGCGACGGCGACCGGCTCGTCTTCGAGATCCATGCCGTGGCCCGGCACGACTTCTGGGGCTCCCGGATCCTGCCGCGCGTCGCCCATCACGTCCAGGACCGGGTGACGCGCGGCTACCTGAGCGCCGCCGGGCTCAGCCCCGCAGCTCGGCCAGGAAGTCCGTGACCAGCGCCGTCACCTCATCGGGGCGTTCCAGGTTCGGCAGGTGGCCGGCCCAGCCGAGCTGAGTGTGCTTCGCGCCGGGGATGTGCCCGGCGAGGTGGTTCGCGATGGCGCGGAAGTGGTCGAGGTCCTGGCCGCCCGAGACGACGAGGGTGTGGGCGGTGATCGACTCCAGGTCGATCTCGGGCCCGGCTTCCTGGTTGACGTCGTCCCCGGCGGCGAGCTGGACGTCGAACGCCCGCCGCTGCATGGTGCGCACCAGCTCACGCGCGTCGTCGTCGGCCTCGGGCCCGAGCCAGGTCGCGACGTTCAGCTCGGTGGCGCCGTCGACGTCGCCCGCCTCGAGCAGCGCGTCCTCGCGCCGCCCGAACCGCTGCACCGAGCGGGTGGGAGGCAGTGCGAAGGCCGAGTTCAGGAGGACCAGGTGGGACACGAGGTCAGGCCAGGCGGAGGCGAGCTGGAGCGCCACCTTCCCGCCCGCCGACGCCGCGACGATCGCCACCCGCTGCTCGCCGAGCGAGCTGAGCAGCGCGCGCACGTCGCCCGCGTTGTCGAACGGCTCGCTGGTCAGCGGTGTGGCGCCGTAGCCGCGCAGGTCGCACCGGATCACGCGGTGGTGCAGGGCGAGGGAGGCACGCTGGGGGTCCCACATCCGGGAGTCGGCGACACCGGCGTGCAGGAGCAGGACGGCGGGACCGGAGCCCGTGACGTCGTGGCTGAGGATCATCCGCCGACCGTAACGGTGGCGGCGCGGAACTACCCAATGCATTCGATGGACGCCGGCGCGGGCGGTCGGTAAGATCGAACACATGTACGAATCCATGGAAGGCACGGCACCCGTCCGGCCAGGCGCGGAGACGGTGGGCTCGCCGGTCGACGCGGCGTTCGCCGCCCTGCTCGACGAGCTCCTCACCGGCCCGCGGGTCACGTACCCGCCGGTCCGGGAGTCGCCCACGTACTACGGGGGTCATGCTCACGAACGCCGCCGGCACCGGCGCTTCGTGCTGCGCGCCGGTACCGATCTCGACGATCCGCGCTGAGCTACAGCACGACCGCGAGCACAGCGGCCACCAGGGCGAGGGCGATGCCCACCCAGGCGAACGTGGTCGCGGTAGCCGCCTTCTTGGTGGCGGCGTCGGCGGCCTCACGGGCGGCGTGCGCCGACGTCGTGGCGGCGTCCGCGGCGGCCTGGGCCGCTGAGGCGACGGCGCGCGCCGAGTCGAGGTCGGTGCGCAGCGCGCCGGTGGTCGAGGTGAGCTCGTCGATCCGCTCCCGCAGCCGTGCGGCCTCCTCGCGGGCGGCGCCGGCGGACTCCTCGATCGCGGTGGCGAGCTCGCCCGCCGCGGTCTCGCGTACCTGCTCGATCGCCGCGGTGAGCGCCTGCTCCTGGGCCTTCGCCCGTGCGGCGCCCTCCTTGGTGATGAGCTCGCGCAGGTCTGTGGCCTGCTCCTTGAGGTTGACGGTCAGCTCGGCGCGGACCTCCTCAGGGGTCAGGGGCTTGTCCGGCTTGGCGAGGTAGGCGTCCGCCCAGGTGCGGCGGGACCTGCTCGACCGGCCGGCCTGCGCGCCGTCGGCGGCGACCGGCTCCTTCTCCTCGTCGCTGAGGCGGTCGAGAGCCTCGGCCGCGGCCTTGACCGCGGGCGGGGTCTCGACGGGTGCCTTGGCGCCCTTGGCCGTCTTGGGCGCTGCGGCAGCCGCGACGGGTGCGGTGTAGTCCGCGTCCTCGCTGTCGTTCGACGCCGACTCGGGAATCTTGATGGGCTTGGTCAACAGTGCCCGGAGGCGGTCCATCCGCTCGGCCTTCTCGCCGCCCTCGCTCGGAGGTGCGTCGCTGTCGCTGCTCATGCGCAAAAGGTACTGCTCTGCCCGTTCTAGGTCGACTATCTCGTTGGGCGCGGCGTTTTCAGGGCGATCTGAGACCCTGCACCTGATCCCGACCATCCTCTGTCCGACAGTCACAACCCGGAACAGGACGTGAGACACGACGCATGACATTTCCACTCTGGCTTGCCGACACCATCGCGAAGTCGGCGCAGAGAGCGCCTGCCTCTGCGGGCCTGCCCTCGGCCGTCGCATTCCTCGAGATCCCCGCTCGCACCGAGGTGGTCACGATACCCACCCGCCACGGCGAGATCCGCGGCACGGTCTATCTGCCGCGGACCCCGGACTCCGGCAGCGGCGTCTACGTCAACTTCCACGGTGGCGGATTCGTGACGCGCCACCCGGAACAGGACGACGCACTGTGCCGCTATGTCGCGGCGAACGCAGACGTGACCGTCCTCAACGTGGACTACGTGCCCGCGCCGCAATCGAGGTTTCCAGGCCCCGTGGAACAGGCCTATGACGCGGTGGTCTGGGCCGCCGCGGCCACGCGTCCGTGGAACGGCGCCAAGCTCGTCGTCGGCGGACAGTCGGCCGGTGGTGCGCTGGCGGCAGGAGCAGCGCGGCTCGCCCTCGAGCGGGGCGGGCCGGCCATCTCGCTGCAGGTCCTCATGTACCCGCCTCTCGACCTGTCGGTGCCCGCGAGAACCAAGAAGAAGCCGGACACGGAATCGTTCCTCGTCCGAATGGGCCCGATCTTCGACACCGCCTACTGCCCGGACGTCGGACGCCGCAAGGACCGGTTGATCTCTCCTGCGGGGCCGTCGGACCGCGCCTCGCTGGCCGGCATCGCTCCGGCGCTGGTGGTCACGGCTCAACGCGACATCCTGCGCGACGAAGGGGCCCGCTATGCGAGGCGTCTGGCCGATGCCGGTGCGCTGGTCGAGCACCTCGACCTGCCGAACGTGGGACACGGCTTCAACCTCTTCGGAGCGGACCGGGAGCTGGTCACGACCGTCTACGACCGGATAGTCGTTCACACCAGCGACGCGACCGCGCCAGATCGAGATGGTCGGCACTGACGGCGCCTGGACGCTGCGGCGTGACACATGTCAGGGGTCGGGACGGCGAACCTCCCGGGCGCCGGTGACGGCTCGCCACTGGGCCGCGTGCCGAGCTCCGCGAAGACTGTGAACATGCGACTCTTCCGACGCGCCCTCCGAACGATCCGGGCGAATCGCCGCGCGTACCTCGCCCTGAACGCGATCATGTACGGCTCGTTCCTCCTCGGCTTCGGGACAGGGCTGCTCTTCCCCGACCTGACCGCCGCGCAGAAGGAGTCGTTCGAGGGTGGTGGTCAGGCCGACCTGGTGCGGTCGCTGCTCGAGAACCCCTGGCTGTTCGCGCTCGTGATCCTGGCCAACAACGCCCTGCGAGCCAGCCTGCTCAACCTCGTCCTGCCGTCGATGATCGTGCCGTTCGCGGGGATCGTCTGGTACGCCTGCACCCTCTTCCCGGTCGGTCTGATACTCGCGCCGGTCGACCGGGACGGCTGGCTGGTGCTCATCCCGCACTCGCTCACCGTAGTCATGGAGATCCAGGCCTACGTGCTGTTCTCGCTCGGCGCCTACCTCCTGGGCAGGGCATGGATCTGGCCGCGGACGGTCGACGCCGAGAACCGTCGGCAGGCCTACGCCGGCGGGCTGCGTCAGCTCGGCGTCCTGAGCCTGCCGGCGCTCGCGCTGCTCGTCGTCTTCGCGCTGTACGAGGCGTTCTCGATCGTCTATCTGGTGCCCTTGCTCACGGGAGGCTGAGGCCGCTCAGGCCGGTCGGGAGGCGGGCGGGCGGACACTCTCGCGGGCGACGACGTCCGGCGGCGGATCGGTGATGACGCCCAGTCTCGTGGGGGAGCCGGCGAGCAGGGCCGAGACCTGCTCCACCGCCCTCGTCCCGAGCACCCGCATCGGCAGCCGGACCGTGGTCAGCCGCGGCCGGACCAGCTCAGCGACCTCGGCGTCATGAATTCCCACCACCGAGAGCTGCTCAGGCACCGAGATGCCCGCGTCGGCCGCGGCCCCGAGCAGGCCGACCGCCGACAGCACGTTGTTCACCACGACCGCGGTGGGCATCGACTCGCCCGCCTGGAGCATCGCCAGCCCCGTTACGCCGGCCTGGGCGCCGAAGCCGGTGCACAGCGGAGGGCGCGGTTCCAGGTGCGCGCGGCGCATCGCGCTCAGGTAGCCCTGGTACCGGGGGTTCGCGGGCTGGGTGTCGAAGCCTCCGACGAAGGCGACCTCGGTGTGCCCGGCGTCGATGAGGTGGTCCGTTGCCATGCGCCCAGCGGCGACGTCGTCCACGGAGACCCACGGATCGTGGTCGTCCGACTGGTACTCCACGAGCACGACCGGGGTGGGACGGGAGCGAAGGACGCCCAGCACCTCCTCGTCCATCAGCCCGCCGTGCCGCAGCACGATGGCATCGACGAGCCCTTGGCCCAGCAGCCGCGCGAGGAAGGGGCTGCCGGACCGCATCCACATCGTGTCACCCACGACGACCGCCAGGCCGCGCTCCTCGGCAGCGTCATAGATGCCGCGGAACAGTTCCTGGTACACCGGGTTCTCGAGGTTCTCCACGACGACCGCGATGGTGCCGGCCTGTTGACGGCGAAGGGCACGGGCAGCGGTGTTCGGGATGTAGCCCAGCTCTGCGATCGCGGCCTCGACACGGGCGCGCGTCGCCTCACCCATGCGGGTGTGCTTGGTGCCGTTGAGAACGGCAGCGACAGTCGACGGCGAGACGCCCGCCACGCGCGCAATGTCCTTCTGTGTCGCCATCTGGCCCACCCTAATCATCGTTCGGTCGTCATGTGTCGTCCGCCTCTGGCCCCTGCCGCCTCCGCTACTTCAGGCCGGTCGTGGCGATGCCCCGCACGAGGTAGCGCTGGCCCAGCAGGAAGATCAGGAACAGGGGGACGAGGGAGACGATCGACATCGCGAACATGGCGCCCCAGGACGACTGGCCCGTGGAGTCGAGGAACGCGCGCAAGGCGATCGGCACCGTGTACAGGTCTGGCTCGGTGAGGAAGATGAGCTGCGAGAAGAAGTCGTTCCAGGTCCAGATGAACGTGAAGATCGCCGTCGTGGCCAGCGCCGGCACCGCCAGCGGCAGCATGATCTGCAGGAAGATCCGTGCGTGACCCGCCCCGTCGATGCGTGCGGCCTCGCAGAGCTCCCGGGGAACCCCGCGGAAGAACTGGACCATGAGGAAGACGAAGAACGCGTCGGTCGCCAGAAGCTTGGGGACGATGAGCGGAAGGAAGGTGTTGAGCCAGCCCAGCTCGGAGAAGAGCACGTACTGCGGAACGATGATCACGTGGATCGGCAGCATGATCGACATCAGCATGATCGCGAACCACAGGCGTCGGAACCGGAAGTTCAGCCGGGCAAAGGCATAGGCGGCGAGCGAGCAGGACGCCAGGTTGCCCACCACGGCGCCGGCCACCACCAGGAAGGAGTTCATCAGGTAGTGGGTGAACGGGTGGCTGAGCGCATTCCAGCCGAGCGAGTAGTTCTCGGTCGTGAGATCGGTGGGGATCAGGCCGGGCTCCCTGAAGATGAGAGCGTCGGGCTTGACCGACGAGGCCAGCATCCACAGCAGCGGATAGACCATGACGATCCCGGCCGCGATCAGGACCGCATGTTTGGCCGGCCCGCGTCCTCGCGCTCGCCGGAGCTCAGTCATCGTAGAAGACCCAATACCGTGAGGCGAAGAAGTTGATGGCCGTCATCGCGCCGATGATCGACAGGAGCAGCCAGGCCATGGCTGAGGCGTATCCCATGTTGAAGTTCCCGAAGCCCTGCTCGTAGAGGTAGAGCGTGTAGAACAGGGTCGAGTCGACCGGCCCGCCTGTTCCGCCGGAGACGATGAACGCCTGCGTGAAGGTCTGGAACGCGTTGATGACTTGAAGCACGAGGTTGAAGAAGATCACCGGAGTCAGCATGGGCAAGGTGATGCTGGTGAACTGCCGGAGCCGCGAGGCGCCATCCAGGCTGGACGCCTCGTAGTACATCTCCGGGATCTGCCGTAGGCCCGCGAGGAAGATGACCATGGGTGAGCCGAACGTCCAGACGTTCAGGATCACGAGGGTGCTCAGCGCATGGTCGGGGTGCGACACCCACCCCTCGGTGCCGATCCGTAGCAACGGCTGGACACCGTTGAACCAGTCGATGCCCTGGTTGATCAGCCCCTCGGCGCCGAACAGCTGTCGCCACAGGATCGCGATGGCGACGGAGGCGCCGAGCAAGGACGGCAGGTAGAAGACCGAACGATAGAAGGCCAGTCCGCGTACGCCCTTGTCCAGCACCATGGCCAGTCCCAGCGCCGCGGCGAGCTGCAGCGGCACCGACACGAAGACGTAGGTGAAGGTCACCCCGAGGGACTGAGCCAGTCGCGGATCTTGGAACAGCGCCCGGTAGTTCTCCAGCCCGGCGAACACCGGGTCCGAGAACAGGTTGTAGTCGGTGAACGAGAGGTAGAGCGACGCGAGCAGGGGTCCCGCCACGATGAGGATCAGGCCGGCGAACCAGGGGAGCAGGAAGACCGCGGCCGCTCTGCCGTCGCCGCGCTCGGACGGAGCCCTGGAAGCAGATCTGGCCCCCTCGCGGAGCCTCGAGAGCTCACCGGCAACGGCCATGGCGCACCTCCGTAGGTGTTGGTCCGCCGGCGCACCGAGGCTCGCCGGCGGACCGTGCGGACTAGTCGGTGGCGGAGATGCTCTGGTCGAGCTCGTTCGCGAACTCCTCGGCGGCCTGCTCAGGCGAGATCCGCTCGAAGAGCATCTCCCCGGCATGACGCTGCAACATCTGCTCGGCCGTGTCGGCGCCCGGCGGGGGCGGCATCGGCGGGGCCTCAGGTGCGTTCGCCTCGACGACGGCGACGAAGTCCGCCATCTGCTGCTGCTCGGGAGACAGGTCGTCCCTGATGTGTCGCACGACGTCCTGGTTCGCCGGGATGCCGCGCTCGGCCTGCAGGATCTCGGCCGCGTCCAGGTTGCCCTGGAGGCAGTCCAGGAGCTGCGCCGCCTCGGCCGGGTGCTCGGTGGCTGAGGTGATCGCCCAGCTCATCGGCCGGAAGCTCTGCCCCGTCTGGCCGGCTTCGTGGACCGGGAGCTGCAGCAGGGCGAACTGAGAGCCGGTGCCCGCCTGCAGAGCCGTGATCTCGTTGATCGGCCGGACCGCCAGCAGCGCGCGACCGGTACCGATCATCGTCTGCTCGATCCCCACGCCCTGATGCTCGACCGAGATCGAGGCCGGCGCGGACCCGTTCGACTCCTGCAGGTCGAGGCCGTACCGCAGGAACGAGGCGATGACGTCGGTGTCCAGCCCGACGCCGGTCTCCGTGTAGAGACCGTCGAGGTGGCCGAGCTGCCGTGCCCAGATGTTCAGCAGGCGGATGTCCTCACTGGGCTGCTGCAGCCCCCAGACCTCTCCGCCGGAGGCCTCGTGCACGCTGGCCGCGTACTCGGCCAGGTCGTCCCAGGTCCAGTTCTCGTCGTCAGGACGCTCGAGTCCGTACTCCTCCATCAGCGTGACGTTGAGGATGAGCCCGGATGCGTTGGTGGTGATCGGGACCGCGTAGTTCTTGCCGTCCACGGCGTCCGCGTTCATCACGACGGGTGAGATGGCGGAGGTGTCGATGTACTCCTCGACGGTGGCGAGGTCCAGCAGCCCGCCACGCTGGCCGTAGGAGCTGATGGCTCCGCTGACCACCTGAATGACGTCGGGCGGGTTACCGCCGGCGAACTGGGTGGCCAGCTTCTCGTCATATCCGTCGTTGACGAACTCCGCCGAGGTGGTGATGCCTCCGACGGCGTCCTCGCAGACCGCCAGGGCCTCCTGGGTCTGTTCATGACGGACCTCGGCGCCCCACCAGGCCACGCGGAGCTCCACGCCGCCGGATCCCGCCGGCGCCTCGCCGCCGTCCAGATTATCTGCCTGGCCGCACGCCCCCAGGGTCAGCAACACCACCGCGCTCGTCGCGACGAGCGTGACGCTGCGGCGCGGGCATCCGACCCGGCCTCGCGATCTTGTGCTTCTCATTGTGAACCTCCAGTTGGCTCGCCGTTGAGCGCTGCCTCATAGGGCGTGCAGATTCTCCGTGCAGGATGGCGCCGGCCATGTGCCGCAGCCGTCCGCGGGCAACGGCATTCACCTGTGCGGACAAGCCGCTCCACCGTTGCGGGTCCTCGATGATGCTGGTGACGGCATCGTTTGTGGCGGTATCGGCGCCCGGACCGACCTCGATGACCATGTCCGGTCCGCCCAGGTCCTGGTACATGCGCCCCTTGACGGTCTCGGTGGGCTGGCGCAGGTAGAGGGCCGGTACCGCATGGGCAGTCGCGATGATCGGCGAATGGCATTCCATGCTGATCACGGCGCGGCTGACGGAATAGATGGCGCTGGCCTCCGCCAGAGACCAGAACCGGTCCAGTATCCGAACCTGCGGTGCTATGTCCGGGGGAAGCAACGGGAGCAGATGCTCCCGCGCGTAGGCGGGCGCGTAGGACATCTCCGGGACGACGACGGCCGGCGTGCCGGTCTGTCGTACCCAGGTCGCGATGCCGGTCACCAGTGCCGTCAGGTCGGACTGGTGGGTCGCCGCGTTGATCGCGTCCCTGCGCAGGCTCTCCGGCGTCGGCCGCCTGCCGTAGATCTTCGTGTAGGGGGCGTAGCGGAGCCTCGGCACGAAGCACGCGAAGCTGTCGCGGCGAAGGCCCATCTCCGCCAGGAACGGCTCGATCGTCGTGGAGTCGGCGAAGTCGTAGGTGAAGGTGCCGTCCGGCCCGAACTCCAACGATCCGGCCTGGATCTGCTGGCGGCGGAGGTACTTCAGTGAGATCGAGTCCCTGCAGAAGACGAACTCAGCAGAATCGAGCGGCTTCCGGGCCTCCGCACCGAGAAAGTCCGGTGGGAGGAAGGTCGCCATCACCTCCAGCTCGGCCAGCGTGCCCCAGGTGGGCGGACAGACAGGATCGACGGTCACACCGGCGTATCCGTGGGGCTTGCCCGTCGTGCGGGACCAGTGCGCGAGCTCGGCGCGGCGGTTCTCGACGTCCGCGGCCGAGCCGTGCACCAGGACCTCCGCGGAGCTCCAGGCGCTCGCAAGCTCAGGTGTCGTGGGCCGGCCGTCGTCGGTCAGCTCGCCGCGCACGATCGCCACGTGTGGCAGGAGCCGGCGCACCAGCGCCTCCTCACGTTCGCCGAGGGCCACCGGCCAGAGTGTGAGGTCGGCATCCGGATCCAGGTCCAACAAGGCGGAGAGCAGTCCGGGCGAGTGCGCGACGTCGCCGATGTTGACGTCCTGCCACGAAGAACGAAGCAGCACTCGTCGCGACTTCGGGGAGCTCATCCGTACCTCTCCAACGCGGCAGCGTCGCCGCAGAGCCGGGAACCATGGGCCGGGGTGAAGTTTCGTTGCGTCATCCATGACGCGTCGTTGCGTCAAACTAGCACCCGGTTCTGCGGACCGTCAATCATGCGCCGCCCGCACAGTGTGGGCCTGGTGGGTGATTCCCAGAACGCACCGGAACCGGAATACTTCCCAGGTGATCCGGATCCTGCGCTCCCTGTCGGTCGGCTTCCTCCTCGGGTGGCTCCTGCTCGCCGCTCTCGGGCTGGACGGCGGCGTGCCGGGCTGGTGGCTGGCCACCGCGTTGGCGGTGGCCATCTCGTCGATCATCCTCTCGACCGTCGTGCGGAGTCTCGCGGCCGCCGGGGGGAGCGTGCTGCGCCTCGCGCCGTCGGACGACGCGATCGCCACCGCGGAGCGCGAAGGGCGCCTGCACCTGGCCAGGGTCCTGGACATCTCGTCGACCGGGACCCAGATCAACGACAACCCGGTGGCCGAGCTGCGGCTCGTCGTGGCGCCGTCGACCCGCTCGGCGTACTCGACGCGGACGCGGGCACTGATCGACCAGGTGCGCCTGCCGCAGTTCCAGCCCGGCAACGTCGTGGTGGTGCTGCAGGAGAAGGCCGACCAGCCGGCGGTCACGCTCGTCCAGTCGCCGCCGCAGAGCTGGCGGGACAGGGCCGCGAACGACACCCGCGTGGGCCGCATGGACCACGCACCCGAGTGGGCGCAGGAGGCGACCAGCACCCGCGATGCTCGCGGAATCCTGCGGATCCCGGCCGTGGTGCTCGTGCTGCTGCTCGTCGTCGGCTTCGCCGCCCGCCTCTACCCGGTGCGCGCGGAGCTCACCGAGATCCTTGCCGGCGCCTCACCCTCCGAGGTCGCCGACGCCAGGACCCTGCGCCTGGAGCGGGCCGAGAGCACGCTGGACCCGGCCCGCGCCCAGGAGGTGATCGACGACCTCGTCGCCGAGGCGGGGCACACCCGCTTCACGAAGGTCAACCTCGGTTCTACGACCGCGACGGGCACCGTTCCGACGACGCCGGACGCCGACACGACGGACGAGATCAGCTGGCGGGACGGCAAGGTCACGGCTCGCGAGCCGTCGCTCATCCAGCCGAGCGGCGGCGAGCTGCCGCTGCAGACCTTCGACGCGGCCGACGTCGACTGGGCCGGGCTCCAGGAGCTCGCCGACCGCCTGCCGCAGCAGGGTGGCTTCGAGCTCGATGACGCGCCGTCCGTCACCGTCAGCGTGCCGTCGCGTGCGTCCGCCGAGGACGGCCTTCCGTACCAGATCAGCGTCTGGGGGTCGGGGGCGTACCACGACGCTTCGGTCACCTACGACCCCGACGGGAACGTCATCGGCATGAACGGCGGCGCCGCCGGATCCGAGATCGCGGCCTGGGTGGCCGAGCGGCAGGGCTGACGCCGGCGGCTGCAAGCCAGGGCCTGCACCGGACACATTCCGGGAGAGTGCCGCTGCCGAGGCGGCCCTACCCGGAGGAGCCGAGATGCGACGGAGCAGGCTGATACAGGGCGGGGCGGTCGCCCTGGTGCTGCTGGCCGGTGGCTGTGCCCAGGCGGGAGCGGCCGGCGGTCCGCCCGTCAGCGACAGGCCCGAGGACTCGGGCGAGTACCTCTGCCAGGGCACGCGGGTCCCGGCATCGCTGCTGGCGGACGGCGCCACCGCCGACCAGCTCGGGGAGGAAGCGGCCGCCGCGCTGGACGGGGCGAGCGTCCCCGACATCGACCCGGAGCAGTGGCGTGTGGTGACCGAGACCGGCACACAGGTCTACCTCGTCCGGGAGCTTCCGGAGCCGCGGGACAGCGACGGCGAGCTGCGCACGCACGAGGTCATGGGCATCGAATGGGTCGATCAGACCGAGGACGGCGGCGAGGGCTGGCAGCTCTGGCAGCGCGGCGACTGCGCGCTGCGGTACGACCTGGGTGACCTCGGTAGTGCGATCGTGGCGCTCGACCCCGACAACCCTCCGGACCCCGAGTCCTCTCAGGTGCACCTGCTCGCCACGGAGGTCGCCTGCGCGGGTGGCAAGCCGGCCGACGGCCGGGTCGCGGTCGCCCGCCTCGTCGAGCACGAGGACCGGGTGGAGCTCGTGGTCGGCGTCGAGGTCCCGCCGGGCGTTCAGACCTGCCAGTCCAACCCGCCGACGCCGTTCACCGTCGAGCTGGACGAGCCGCTCGGCACCCGGGCCCTGGTGGACGCAGCGGTGTACCCGGAACGGGAGCTGGCAGCCTCCTAGCCCGCGCTGCGGCCGCCCAGGTGCCGGGCCAGGAAGCGTTCGAGGGTGGTGTAGAGCTCGACGTTGCTGTCCTGGTTGACGAACCAGTGGCCCTCGTTCTCGTTCAGCAGGTACTCGACCTCGGCGCCACGGGAGCGCAGCGCGTCGACGATCCGTTCGGAGTTGCTGGGCGCGACACGAACGTCGTTGGCGCCGTGGATCAGCAGCACGGGTGCGGTGATGTCGTCGACCCGGCTGATGGGGGAGCGGGCGAGCATGTCGGCCCGCTGCCGTGGGTCGTCCGGGTCGCCGATGTAGCGCAGGTAGCTGTTCTCGACGAGGCGACGGGCGAAGGGGACCACCGACTCGACGAGGCCGACCAGGTCGGACATGCCCGTGTAGCTGACCGCCGCGGCGAACCGCTCCGGCGTGAACGCGGCACCGACGAGCGCGGCGTAGCCGCCGTACGAGGAGCCGTAGATCGCGACCCGGTCCGGGTCGGCCCAGCCCTGTTCGACCGCCCAGTCGACGGCGTCGATCAGGTCGTCGTGCATCCGGCCCGCGAACTGGCCGATCGCGGCCTGGGTGTGGGCCTTGCCGTACCCGGTGGAGCCGCGGAAGTTGACCTGCAGGACGGCGTAGCCGCGGTTGGCCAGCAGCTGGACCTCCGGGTCGTAGCCCCAGCTGTCGCGGTACCACGGCCCGCCGTGCACCAGCAGCACCGTCGGCAGGGCGCGGGGCTCGAACCCGACGGGCAGGGTGACGTGGCACGGCAGAGCGAGCCCGTCGCGCGCGGTGACGGTGACCGGGGTGACCGGAGCGAGCTGGTTCGGGTCGAGGTGCGGGAACGGCCGGAACAGGCGGCGCGCCTGCCCCGTGGCGTGGTCGTAGGACCAGGTGACGCCAGGGTCGCGGTCGTGGGTGAAGTCCACGACCCACCGTCGCGCGGCGGTGTCGCACGACACGTGGGCCAGGTCGCCGTCGGACAGCTCGCTCAGCCGGGGAAGCACCTCGGCGAAGTGGGCGTCGAGGGCGTGGATCTCCTGGCGGGCCCCGAGGTAGCGGGCGCCGAGCAGGTCTCCGGTGCCGGGATGCAGGATCAGCGAGGACGGGAAGCGCGGGTCGGCCTCGGGCCGGGGCGTGTCCAGGTCGAAGACGGGGTGGCTGTCCACGCCGACCTGCTCGCCGGTGTCCAGGTCCAGCCGGACCAGGCGCATGCGGTCCGAGCCGCGCGCCGAGCCGATCCACAGCCCGCTCCCGTCCGGGGTCGGCGCCGCCGGCACGAGCCCGAAGGGGTGGTCGGTGCCGGGGAACCGCGCGATGGTACGTCGCTGCCCCCGGGTCCACTGCGAGAGCACGTGCTCACCGCCGTCCGCCATGGTGAAGGCCAGCAGCCGGCCGGGCGTGCGCAGCCAGAGGAGGACGTCGCCGGGGTTCTCCGCGACGGTGGTGAGCTCGGCGGTCTCCAGGTCGAGCTCGAAGCCGTCGACCAGGTCGGGACGGCGGAGGTTGAGCTGGACGAACGCCGTGCCGGGCAGCTCGGGCGCAAGCTGCACGTCGATCAGTCGTACGCCCTCGTAGGGCGTGAGGTCGACAGTCGGCTCGCCGGGACGGTCCGGGTCGACGCGGTGCAGGTGCCAGTTCTCGTCGCCGGCAGAGTCCTGCAGGAACAGGAGGTAGCGGCCGTCGGCGGACCAGAAGAAGGTGTCGATGTTGCGCCGGGTGTCGGACGTGAGGCGGCGCGCGGCCGGTGCGCCGGTGTCGGCCTCGTCGTCGGGTGCGTCATCGGGCGCGTCGTCGGGGCAGGCCCAGTCCGAGTCCAGGTCACGGACGAACACGTTGAGCCGGTCGCGCCACGGGGCGAGGTAGGCGACCCGCGTACCGTCAGGGGACAGCAGCGCGCGGCTACGGGTGGGCAGGCCGAAGAGCTCTTCGACGGCGATCAGGTTCGACGGGGTGGTCATGGCGGATCCTCGCTCTCGGGCGGTGCGTGAACCTCCTCAGTCCAGACCCCGACGTCGCGTCCGGCTCAAGGCCGTCCGGTGTGATCCGCACCACAGGTCAGACCCTGTCGGGCCTGGTCAGCCGCCGTCGGACGCGGTGCAGGACGCCGCGTTGCGCGGGCCCGAGCGTCCGCTCGCTCAGCTCGTCCAGCAGTGCGGCGCCCTGCTCGTCGACCGTGGGCAGACCGGCCAGCCGCGCGACGACCGGCCCGAGGCGGGTCACCAGGTCGTCGACCAGCCGCGCGACCTCGTCGTCCGGGGTGTCGTCGTCGAGGGCGTAGAACCGTGCGGTCAGCGGGGCGGACGCGGCCAGTTCCGCGTCCGCGTCGCCGAGCAGCGCGGCGAGGCTCGCGGGGTGGCGGCTGCCGAGCAGGTGCCCGACCAGCAGGAGCTGTTCGTGCTCGTAGCGGGCCAGGTCCGCCGGCAGTCCCGACGCGGGGTCGGAGCGCCATGCCGAGAGCTCCGGAGGCAGGTCCGGCGGCGCGCCGCTGTGGCGCAGCGCCGCGATGTCGGCCCGGCGCGCCGTCAGCCGTTCGATGTCGGCGGCCGCTCGGCGATCGAGCTCGTCGAGCAGCTCCTCCGCGGCCGCCGGGTCGTCCAGCACGGCAGGCAGCGCGGACAGCTCGATGCCGAGCGCGGTCATCCTCGTGATGCGCAGAAGCCGGACCAGATGGCTGACGTCGTAGTGCCGGTAGCCACCGGCCGTGCGCGGTGGTTCGGGCAGCAGCCCGATCTGGTGGTAGTGCCGCAAGGTCCGTACGGTGACGCCGGCCAGCGCGGCGAGCTCGCCGCTCAGCAACCGGTCAGCCACGGCGCGAGCCTACCGGGCCCCTGCGGCGAAGTCGCTAGACCGTGAAGTATCTTCATCGCGATATTCTTGCTCTCGCGGTTTCGCCCCCCCACCAGGGCAGGAACTGCGCCAGCCGGCTCCAGAGGAGGACACCGTGAACCTTATCCCCAGGCCCGGCCAGGTGCCGTCCGCGAGCGACATCGAGGAAGCCCTCGTCAGCGGCATCCGGCCTCCGGTCGGCCGGTACCGGCTCGACCTGGCGACAGGGGAGTGGGCCTGGTCGGACGAGGTGTACGTGATGCACGGTTTTCAGCCGGGCGAGGTGGTGCCGACGACGTCGCTGATGCTGTCGCACAAGCATCCCGACGACCGCGGCCGGGTGGACGGCATGCTTCAGCGTGCGGCGGAGACGGGGCAGCCGTTCAGCTCGGTGCACCGCATCGTCGACGCCGCAGGAAAGACCCGCACGCTCGCCGTCACCGGTCAAGGCCGGCGCGACCCGGCCACCGGTCGGATGACGGAGCTGTTCGGGTACTTCATCGACGTGACCAAGGCGCAGCGTGAGGCGGCGGCTCGCGAGGCGTCGGCGTCGATCCAGGCGTCCTCGGAGCGTCGCGCGGTGATCGAGCAGGCCAAGGGCGTGCTCATGGTCGTTCACGGCATCGAGGAGGACGAGGCGATGAGCCGGCTGCGCGAGGCGTCCAACCAGACGAACCTCCCCTTGCGGGACATCGCCTACTCGCTGGTGCAGCTGTTCTCCGGGCCGGACGTCACGGAGTTCCCGACCGGTGAGGTCATCGACAAGTTCTTGGCCGACCCGGTCCTGTCGGACGACCTCTGACGCACGGCAGGTGACGAGGTCAGCCGGGGAAGCTTCGAAGCCACGAGTCCCGAGGTGCTTCGATCCAGGAACGTAGGTGATCTTCCATCATCTCACTTACCGTCCCGATGCCCTCAGGGGCATCGATTCGCCGGAAATTGTCAAACGTATCGAGATAGGCGCGTGCGACAGCGGGGTACAAATCAGCCGCTTCAACCGATGCGCGGCGAGCCTTCACCCCGTAATGATCACCTTCGGGTCGCCCAACGGTCAGCAGGAGAAACCCCGGCCGGCCGCGAATGCACTCCAGGCGTACTGGAATATCCCTCTCGAAGAGGCTCGTCTCTCCCAGGCGATTCTGGCGACAGTCGTCGAGCATGTTGGTCAGCATCGGCCACAGCGCTCCTACATCATCCCAAAGATCAGGGCCGAACACTTCGGTCCCGTCAATGGTCATGCTGATGAAGCCCTCCACATACCCGTATCTCGTCTGGGTGAAGGAGTCGATATCCTGAACGGGATCGAATTTTGGAGAGCCGTGCCGGTCGGACAGGTAAGTCTGAATGGTGATATCGCTCACGGTTCACTCATCCCCACAGGGTGGAACGTGCCGATGGCTCCTTGATTCACACCAAGTCGGTACGTCACTCCGTCGATGGTGGCCTTCACGTTCCCAACCTGCTGCTCTGGCCTTGGCTTTCGTGCGATTGCTTCGATTTCGTCAGTCCTCTGCCGGGCGACCTGATCGATGAGGCCGACGATCTCGTCAACTGTCCTGGACTCGCTGAACATATCGTTGCTCTGCTTCGCCTGCTCCGGATCGAAGTAGGTCGGGTGATGTCTTTCAAGGATGTGCTGCATCCCGCGGCGTTGAAGGACCAGCGTGGTGCTGCCATACCTGAATGTCTTCGGCTTCCAGTTCTTGAGCACCGCGAGGCAGCCGGAGTTGTGGACAAGAACGCCGGCGTCGCCCACGTGATAGGTGTGGAGACCAAGAACCGCGAGGTTGTAGGCCGCCCCTTCACGCGTCGACCGGATGTCGAGCCCGCCGACAGCCACCTCGGTCCCGTCCGCCGACACGACCTTCTCACCGGGCGCGAGGTCCTCCGCGTCCTCGAAGACGCGGTCGGTCGAGGACCAGAACGGATGGTCGGCGGTCGTGGTGATCCTGTCCCCGCCGGCGAGCTGGAGGTCCACGAGCGAGTCCGGGTGGACGAACGTGTCGATCACCCGTCGCGGGCCGTTCACGCCGGACACCGGATCCGTCGCGTGCACGTAGTCGCCGGGCCGGACGTCCCGGATGGGTTTGCGCGTGCCGTCGGCCATCAGCACAGGTGTCGATCCGGCGAAGGAGGCGAAACACCCTGGCGGCGCCGCGACCGGGAGCTTCTTCCCCTTCGAGG
This sequence comes from Promicromonospora sp. NPDC060271, assembly GCF_042726755.1. Lineage (NCBI taxonomy): Bacteria > Bacillati > Actinomycetota > Actinomycetes > Micrococcales > Promicromonosporaceae > Promicromonospora > Promicromonospora sp. NPDC060271. The sequence continues at coordinate 24,098 of NZ_JBHXBG010000071.1, forward strand.
CGACGAACGTGACGATCTTCTCGACGGCTCTGACGACCGCCGGGATCGCCTTGACGACCTTGATCGCCTTGCCGACGGGCAGCAGGTTGATCAGCGTCATCACGCACGCGAGGATGTCCGCCTCGGTGAAGCACTTCTCCAGGTCGGTCAGGCCGATGAAGTCCTTCACGATCGGCCAGAACTCCTGGATGATCAGCTGCTGAACATCGGCTTCGACGGTCACAGCGGGTTCCGGCGCAGGTGAATCGAGCGGGAGCAGCGGTTCCGGAACGGTAGAGCCGCTGACCGTCCGCGTCAGGCAGATCTCTGAATCCTCCGCATCCTGCTCGAATACCTGCTCGTGGTACACCTCGTCATTGACTATGCATGCGCCAAGAGGGCCGTCCATGACCCCGCCCCAGAAGACGACCGTCTGATCCTCGTCAACACGCTGATCCAGGTAGGCGTCGAGCTCGGATGTAAAGAACACGCGCGCTGGGGTGTACTCAGCCTCGAAGTAGAGAACCTTGCCCTCAAGGATCTCGTCTCCGACGGCCTTGTAGTCATCGACCCACTCAGGCGTGATGGAGACAAACTGCCGCGGCCCCTCATAACCGACCCGGGGATCGTCCTTCTTCCTCTCGCCATGCCCCTCGTCAGCACCGTCGAACCGGACCATCGAAGCGTTCTCGACCAACGCCGGTGACGCGTCCTCGCGGCCTGAACCGTCGGGCGGCGCGCTGATGTCATCACCGCCTGTCGCGTCGGCGTCCGCAGTTCCGGCTCCGGTCAGCTCTCCACCCAGGGACCGGTAGGTCCGCGCATAGGGCTCGAGCGTGTCCGTGGTGATCGCGGGGTCGCTCGTCGCGGCGGCGTAGTCGAGCACGCCGTCGGCGCCAACGTGCCCGTCGATGGCGTCGAGCTCGCCCATGATCGATGCGGCCGTGAAGTCCTCCGGAACCTGATCCGGGTACTTCTGCCGTACCTGAGCGACCGCCTGCTCCAGGAACTGTTCGACGTCGGGCAGCTTCTCCAGCTCGGAGCTGGCGTCCACCACTGGCGTGCCGCCGTCGGTCGCCGTCGGTGGCGGGGCATCCGTGGCTCGTGTGCAACCGGACATGACCACGGCGACCGCCGTGATCGCCACCATCGCGACTCCTCGAACCGACCAGGCGCGAGCCCTGCGAACAACCATGTACGACCCCCGGTACGAGCTACCACCGCGACGAAGACCCTATCCGTCTCCCGGCGGAGGCGCGTCGCCATCCGGCGCCCGCATAATTCCGCGTATGAGCGAAAGCATCTTCGCGCCAGGAGCCGACGTGGTCACCGCGCGGGGACGTGGCGCGGTCGTCGATGTCCGGGCGACTGCCTCGGGCAAGTTCGTGTTCGGGGTGGAGGACGCCGACGGCGAGGTCACCTACTTCACCGAGAAGGCTCTCCGGCTCGTGGAGGGCTAGGTCCATCCCGGCTTCCACCCAGCTCCCAGCTCAGCGGGGGAACGCCTCGCCGTCAGGCCCCAGCGGGGCCGAATCGTTTAAGTACGTGCCACTCGTTGACACCGGGGAAACGCTTACCCTACCGTCGAGGACGCCGATTAGATCGATTCAAGTTCGGTGGTGGACGACACCGCGGCGATGGAGCCGTCGTCGTCACCCGCACCTCGCCAGCCCTCCGCCCGCGCCCGAGACGGCCGGGCCACCTCAACGACGAGTCACTGCTCAGGGGAGCGAACAATGTCCGAGACAAGATCGAGGCGAAGAAGTGTCAGAGTGGCGCTCGTGGCCGGGTTCTCCGGTCTCGCGGTCGTCACATCCAGCGTCGTCGCGGTGAGCACGGCCCACGCCGCCACCGTCCGTCACGAGGCGGAGACCGCGCCGGCCGTCTGCGGCGGCCTGGTCGAGGCCAACCACGCAGGGCACTCCGGCAGCGGGTTCTGCAACTCCGACAACGCCGTGGGCGCCGCCGTCGAGTTCCGGGTCGACGCCGCAGCGGCGGGCCCGGCGACCCTGACGTTCGGTTATGCGAACGGCGGGACGGCGAGCAGGCCGGGCGAGGTGCTCGTGAACGGCGCGGTGGTGGGAACCTCGCAGTTCGGCGCCACCGGCTCCTGGACGAGCTGGGCGAGCCAGACCGTCACCGCGCAGCTCGCCGCCGGTGCGAACACCGTGCGCCTGCGGGCCACCGGCGCGGCCGGCCTGGCGAACGTCGACTACCTGGACGTCACGACCGGCGGCTCCGGGGAGCCCGGCGGCGGCAACGGCGCGTACGAGGTCGAGGCCCTCACCCGCGGCGTGACCGTCGTGCCGTCGGGCGGCGGCAACCTCGTGAGCTGGCGCCTGCTGGGCACCGACGCCCAGAACGTGGCCTTCAACGTCTACCGCGACGGCACGCGCCTCAACTCGACGCCGATCACCGGCGCCACGAACTACCTCGACACCGGCAACGGCACCTACACCGTCGCGGCCGTCAACGGCGGCACCGAGGGGGCGCGCTCGGCAGCCGAGGTCAGGTTCGACTCGGGCGGCTACCTCGACATCCCGATCAGCCGGCCCTCGGGCATCCACGAGGCCAACGACGCCAGCGTCGCCGACCTGGACGGTGACGGCGACTACGAGTACGTCGTCAAGTGGTCGCCCACGAACGCCAAGGACAACTCGCAGTCCGGCGTCACCGACAACACCATCGTCGACGCGTACACCCTCCAGGGAACCCGCCTGTGGCGGATCGACCTGGGGCGCAACATCCGGTCCGGGGCCCACTACACCCAGTTCCAGGTGTACGACTACGACGGTGACGGCGACGCCGAGATCGCCATGAAGACCGCCGACGGCACGCGCGACGGCCGCGGGGTCGTCATCGGCAACGCGGGCGCCGACCACCGCAACAGCGGCGGCTACATCCTGACGGGACCGGAGTACCTGACGATCTTCGACGGCCGCACGGGCGGCGCGGTCGACACCGTCAGCTACCAGCCCCCGCGCGGCAACGTCGCGGACTGGGGCGACAGCTACGGCAACCGGGTCGACCGCTTCCTGGCCGGCACCGCGTACCTCGACGGGTCCACGCCGTCGATGATCTTCGCGCGCGGCTACTACACGCGCTCGGTGATCTGGGCGGTGGACTTCGACGGCAGGGACCTCACGACCCGCTGGATCTTCGACTCCGACACCCGGGGCGCGCAGTACGAGGGCCAGGGCGCACACAGCCTGTCGATCGCCGACCTGAACGGCGACGGCCGGCAGGACGTTGTCTACGGGGCGATGGCGGTCGGCTCGGACGGCAACCCGCTGTGGAACTCCCGCATGGGCCACGGCGACGCGCAGCACGTCTCGGACTTCGTGCCCAGCCGGGCGGGTCAGGAGGTGTTCATGGTGCACGAGAGCGGCACCGCGCCGTCGTCCAGCCTGATCGGCTCGAACGGCACCGTCCTGTTCCAGACCAGCCCCAGCGGTGACAACGGCCGCGGGGTGGCGGCGAACGTCACCTCCGGCAACGCCGGGGGCGAGTACTGGTCCTCGAACGTGTCCGACCTGCGGAACTCGGCGGGTGGCTCAGTCGGCGCCAAGCCGAGCTCGATCAACTTCCTGGCGTGGTGGGACGGCGACGGCGAGCGGGAGCTGCTCGACGGCACCGCCGTCGACGACTACCAGAACGGCCGCCTCCTGACCGGTTCGAACGTCGCGTCGAACAACGGCACCAAGGCGACACCGGCGCTCTCGGCGGACCTGTTCGGCGACTGGCGGGAAGAGGTCGTCTGGCGGACCACCGACTCCTCGGCGCTGCGTATCTACGCCACGCCGCACCGGACGACCCTGCGCATCGCGACGCTGATGCATGACATCCAGTACCGCACGGCCATCGCCTGGCAGAACACCGCCTACAACCAGCCGCCGCACCCGAGCTTTCACATCGGCAGCGAGGTCACGAGCTACCCCTGGCCCGACATCCACACCCCGTAACCGGGAGACCGGCCCAAGATCAGGCTTCGGATCAGGGGCGGGCGGGC
>NZ_JBHXBG010000072.1:0-28072 GCF_042726755.1 Promicromonospora sp. NPDC060271
GGGCCGTTTGACCGACCGATCTCAGGGCAACGGACCGAAGTCATGGCCCGCCGCCAGCCAGCAGCAAGCAAGAAGCCGAGGAGCCTCAGCCGATGAGGTGCAGGCTCTCCTTGTTCTTGTCCGCGTACAGGCGCTCGACGTCCGCGTCGAAGTCCTTCAGGAACACCGACCGCTTCACGCTCTGCTTCGGCGTGAGGTAGCCGTTCTCGATGGTCAGGTCCTCTGCCAGCACCGTGTACTTGCGGATCGACTCCGCCTTCGAGACGGCCTTGTTGGCGCGTTGCACCGCCTCGTCCAGCGCGGCGAGGACGTCGGGGTCCTTGCGGGCCTCCTCGACGGACAGCGCCGGCTTGCCGTGCATCTTCAGCCAGCCCGGCAGGCCCTCTGCGTCGAGCGTCACGAGCGCGCCGATGTACGGCTTGTTGTCGCCGACCACCACGCACTGGCTGACCAGGGCGTGCGCCCGGATCCGGTCCTCGAGGTTCGAGGGCGCCACGTTCTTGCCGCCCGCGGTGACGATGATCTCCTTCTTACGGCCGGTGATCGTGAGGAACCCGTCGTCGTCCAGCACCCCGAGGTCGCCGGTGCGGAACCAGCCGTCCTCGGTGAACGACTCCGCCGTGGCGGCCTCGTTGTTGTGGTAGCCCCGGAAGATGTGGTGACCCTTGAGGAGGATCTCGCCATCCGCCGCGATCCGGACCCCGCAGCCCGGAAGCTGCGGGCCGACCGAGCCGATCTTCGTCGCCGTCGGCCGGTTCACGCTGGTCGGTGCGGTGGACTCGGTGAGGCCGTAGCCCTCGAGCACCTTCAGGCCCAGGCCGCGGTAGAAGTGGCCGAGGCGCTCGCCGAGCGGCCCACCGCCCGACACCGCGAACTCCGCCTGGCCGCCCAGCCTGGCCCGCAGCTTGGAGTACACCAGCGCGCTGGCGACCGAGTGCTGGATCCTCAGGCCAAGACCCGGGCCCGACGGCGTGTCGAGTGCCCGCGACCACGCGATACCCGTCGCGGCGGCCCAGTGGAAGATCTTCGCCTTGCCGCCGGCCGCGGCCGTCTGCTCGGCGGTGTTGTAGACCTTCTCGAACACGCGCGGGACCGCGAGGATGAACGTCGGCCTGAACTCGCCCAGACCGTCGACCAGCGTCGTCGTGTCACCCCAGTGCCCGGTGACGACGCCGCCCGCGACGGCGAGGACGTGGACGTAGCGCGCGAACACGTGCGCCATCGGGATGAACAGGAGGGTGCGTCCGCCCTCCTTGGCGAACACCTCCGGCACGGCCTCGACGGCGTTCACGGCGAGCGACGCGAAGTTGCGGTGCGTCAGCTCGGCGCCCTTGGGGCGACCAGTGGTGCCCGAGGTGTAGATGATCGTGGCGAGGTCGTCGAGGCCCGCGAGGCCACGGCGGCGCGTGATCTCCGTGTCGGGCACGTCCGCGCCGTCGGCCGCCATCGCGTCCAGCGCGCCGTCGTCGATGACGAGCACGTCGGTCACGTGGGGGCAGGCGGCACGCACCTCTTCGACGGTCGCGGCGTTGGCCGCGGTCTCCGTGACGACGAGCTTCACGTCGGCGTCGGACAGGATCCACTCGACCTGTTCGGCCGAAGAGGTCTCGTAGACCGGTACGGGCACCGCGCCGGCAGCCCAGGCCGCGAAGTCCAGCACGGCCCACTCGTACCGAGTGCGGGACATGATCCCGACCTTGTCGCCGGGCTCGATACCGCGGGCCACGAGGCCCTTCGCCACGGCGACCACCTCGGCGTCGAACTGGCCGGCCGTGACGACCCGCCAGGGCTCACCCTTGCCGGCCGGAACCTCCATCATCGGCTTGTCGGCACCGGCGCCGACACGATCCGCGAGTACATCGTTGAGATTGGAGGTGGGGGGCAGCTCGATGAGAATCGGGCTGAAGATCTCGTCCATTCTGACTCCAGTGGCAGTACTGACCGTGCCTGCAAAGATACCGGGAAACGGACGCCGCGTGTTGCACTCCGGGCGGTCGCTACCCTGGTTCTGTGCACCTTTCGGTGCAGTCCCCTTCTCGACGGCCTGAACGACCGTCGTGCGAACGAGAGAACGTGAGGACGAATGCACGCCATCGGGGTCGACATCGGCGGCACGAAGATCGCTGTGGGAGTCGTCGACGAGGAGGGCAAGATCCTCGCCCAGGTACGCCGGGAGACCGACGCCGACGACGTCGCGCACATCGACAAGGCGATCGCCGACGCCTGCAACGAGCTCGTCCGCGAGCACGAGGTGGGCGCGATCGGGCTCGCCGCGGCGGGCTTCGTCAGCCCGGACCGGACGTCCGTGAACTTCGCCCCCAACATCGCCTGGCGGGAGTACCCGCTGGCCGCAAAGGTGGCCGAGCTGGTCGACGCCGACCTGCCCATCGTCGTGGAGAACGACGCGAACGCAGCGGGCTGGGCCGAGTTCCGGTTCGGCGCAGGCCGCGACGCCACCGACATGCTCATGCTCACTGTCGGCACCGGGCTCGGCGGCGCCGTGATCTCCGAACGGGAGCTCGTCCGCGGAAAATGGGGCATGGCCGCGGAGGTCGGGCACATGCGCGTGGTGCCGGAGGGTCACTACTGCGGCTGCGGCCACGAGGGCTGCTGGGAGCAGTACGCCTCCGGCAGCGCGCTGGAACGCGACGCCCAGCACGCCGCCGTGGCGCGTGACGGACAGGCGAAGCGGCTGCTGGAGCTCGCGGGCGGTGACCCGGCCGACATCCGCGGCAGGATGGTGACGCAGGCCGCCCAGGAGGGCGACGAGCTCGCGATCGAGCTGCTCGCGACGCTCGGACGCTGGATCGGTGAGGGCTCCGCATCGGTGGCGGCCCTGCTCGACCCGGAGCTCATCGTCATCGGCGGTGGCGTGGGCGCCGCCGGAGAGCTGCTGCTCGGCCCGGTCCGGCGGGGCTTCGAGGCCCAGCTCTCCGCGATGGGCCACCGGCCCGTGGCGAAGATCGAGCTGGCCGAGCACGGCAACGAGGCCGGCATCGTGGGCGCGGCGGATCTCGCCCGCCGCTGAGCCGACCGCCCGCCGACATGTCAGAAGCTCAGTTCACCCGGGTGAACTGAGCTTCTGACATGTTCCACGGCGTGTCGCGTGGTCAGACGACACCTCCGGCTCAGACGACATTGCTGGTCGCCTGAGCCTGCGGTTCCGCTCCGGCTCAGACGACGGCACCCGGGCCGTCGTCGTCGGGGTCCCGCTGGTGGGGCATGCGCCAGATCAGCACGCCGAGCCCGGCCACGAACAGGCCGAGGCCGACCTGCCCGGCCAGCGGGGGGATCGACAGCGACGACGCGGCCGACACGACCATCCCGACCAGGGCCAGCGACGGAACACCCACGACGAAGCTCCAGGCCATCGTGAGGAGCGGGTCGCGTGACATGAGCGGCGGCGGCTCCGGCGGCGTGAAGTGGGACTCCGCCTCCTCGAGCGCCTCGACCTCCGGCGTCAGGGGCCAGTCGCGCGGGCCGGCGGGCAGGATCACGCGCGACCCGGTCGCCGGCTCGTCGGAGCGGTCGCCCGCGGAGTCGTCGACACGGTCGCCGGCGATGCCCTCGTCGTCCGGCCGCTCGTCATCCTGCCGCAAAGTCTGAGAAGATTCGGCGGGCCTCGTAGGGTCGTCGGCCGCGCCGCCGGCCCGTGAGGCACCCAGGTCGCCGAGGGTCGCGACGATGTCGGCCCAGCGCGAGGCCACGTCGTCGTCGCCCAGCTCGCGTGGGGTGTCGCCGGGCACGTCGTCGTCTCGGTCGTCGGTGTTCGATGCGGCCATGCGCACACTCTATTGTCGTCGGGGGGCCCGCGGGGCCGGGTCTGGAGGAGGAAATCTTGTTCTACTGGGTGATGCGGAACGTGCTGGTCGGCCCATGGCTGCGCCTCGCGTACAAGCCGTGGGTCATCGGCGGCAAGAACGTGCCGCGAACAGGCCCGGCGATCATGGCGAGCAACCACCTCGCGGTGATCGACTCGTTCATCCTGCCGCTCGTGGTCCCGCGCCGGGTGACCTTCCTCGCCAAGTCCGACTACTTCACGGGCAAGGGCGTCAAGGGCAAGATCGTGGCCTGGTTCATGACGGGCATCGGCATGATCCCCGTCGACCGCTCCGGCGGCGCGGCGAGCGAGGCCGCGCTGCGCACGGGGCTGCGCGTGCTGCGCGAGGGCAACCTGTTCGGCATCTACCCCGAGGGCACCCGCAGCCCTGACGGCCGCCTCTACAAGGCGAAGACCGGCGTGGCCCGGATGGCGCTGGAGTCGGGCGCCCCGGTCATCCCGGTCGCCATGGTCGACACCGACGTCGCCCAGCCGCCCGGCCGGGGCGTGCCCACGTTCATGCCGCTCGGCGCGGTGATCGGCGAGCCGCTCGACTTCAGCCGGTACAAGGGCATGGAGACCGACAAGTTCGTGCTGCGCGCGGTCGCCGACGAGATCGAGTACGCGATCCTGGCGCTGTCCGGCCAGGAGTACGTGGACGCGTACGCGGCCAGCGCCAAGGAGCGCATGGCCCGCGGCGAACCCCTGCCCCCCGCGTCCGAGGAAGGTCCCGGCGGCCTGCCGCTCCCGGAGGTCGAGAAGCCGCAGCGGCCCACCCGCTGACCCTTTCCGGCCGGGAGCGGTTCAGCGCGGTGGTGGGGCCGTCGACGACCGTTCCACCAGGGTGGTGGCCAGCTCGGTGCGGAGCGTGTGGCCGCTGGCCGTACGGGCCCGGTGCACCAGGTCGACGGCGGTGGCGCCCATCTCCGCGAGCGGCTGGCGCACCGTGGTGAGCGCCGGGTCGATCCACGGCGCGATCGGCAGGTCGTCGAAGCCGACGAGCGAGACGTCGCGCGGCACGGAGAGCCCGGCCTCGCGCAGCGCACGCAGCGCGCCGAGGGCCGTGTCGTCGCTGCTGGCGAAGATCGCGGTGGGCGGCTCGTCCAGGGCCATGAGCCGCTGGGCGCCCTCGTACCCCGACGTGACGCCGTAGGCGCCGACGTACACGAGCTCGTCGTCCGTGTGCACGCCGGCCCGGATCAGCGCGGCGCGGTAGCCCGCGAGCCGCGCGATGGCGTTGTCCTGCTCCAGCGCGCCGGTGATCGTCGCGATGCGCCGGTGGCCGAGCCCCAGCAGGTGCGCCGTCGCCTCGAGCCCACCCTGGAAGTTGGTGGCCCCGACGCTCAGCATCCCCTCGGGCGGCCGCTGCCGCGGGTCGACGACGACGAGCGGCGTGCCCGTGTCCGCGAGGGCCCGCCGCGCGTCGGCGTCGGGCACAGCGACGATGCTGACCAGGCCGTCGGTGCCCCGTTCCAGCGCGTGCCGCACCCAGGCGCTGCAGTCGTCGGGGTCCGGCTCGACCGCGAGGACGACGTCGAGGCCGAACCGCCGGGCGCCCGCGACGGCGCCGCGCACCACGGCCTCCGACCAGGTGCCCTCGAAGTCGACGATGCGCACGTCGATCATGCCGGTGGGCTTCGCCGACGGCGGGCGGACGGCGTACCCGTGCCGCTCCAGCACCTCCGTGACCCGTTCGCGGGTCGCGCCCGCGACGTCGGGCCGCGCGTTGAGGACCTTCGAGACCGTCGGGACCGACACACCCGCCTCGGCCGCGACGACCGCGAGCGGGATGCGGGACTGGTCCTGTGCCATGGGTCCTCCGTCGGCCGGGGCGAGATCGAGTTTCCGAAACCAGGATCGTAGCCGACGTCGGGACAGGCGCCGTCACCCCGATCTGTCCGACAGCATCCGGGCAGCATCCGGGCCACATCCGGGCTACATCCGGACGGAATCCCGGCCGGCGCCGCCATTGACAGCACCGCGACCCGCGTCTAACCTCCCGTGGTCTTTCCGAGATCAGGCTTCGAAATTTCGGAACAGCGGATCAACAAAGGAGTGATCGTGAACAGGACACCTCGCCTCGTCGCAGCGGCGACGGCGTCGACCCTCACGCTGGCCCTCGCCCTCACCGGGTGCGGCCGCGGCGACGAGGCCGGCACCACGGCAGAAGGCCCCAGCGGCATCGCGGACGGTCCGGCCACCGGCACCGTCGAGGTCTGGGCGATGGGTACGGAGGGTGAGCTGCTGCCCGAGCTTGCCGAGCAGTTCGAGGCCGACAACCCCGACGTCACGGTGAACGTCACGCCGGTGCCGTGGGAGTCGTCCACCGAGAAGATCAACACGGCGATCGCCACGGGCGAGGTGCCCGACGTCATGCAGGTCGGCACAACGCTCGTGAGCGGTTTCGTGGAGCTCGGCGGGCTCGCGCCCACGCCGGAGGACATCGACTCCGCGGCCTTCTTCCCGGGTGCGTGGGACACCACGGTCGTCGACGGGACGTCCTACGGCGTGCCCTGGTACGTCGAGTCGCGCGTCCTGTACTACCGCAAGGACCTCGCGGAGCAGGAGGGCCTGGAGGCGCCCAGGACCTGGGCCGACCTCACGGACTTCGCCGCAGGCCTGCAGGACGCCGGCGCCGAGCACGGCATCGCGCTGCAGACGCGCGGCAACTCCACCGCCCTGATGTACCTGCCGTTCTACTGGCAGGCGGGCGGCGAGATCCTGGACGACGCCGGCGAGTTCACGCTCGACAACGACGCCCAGGTCAAGGCCCTGGAGTACTACTCCTCCTTCATGCGCGACGGACTCGCCCCGCCGGTGCTCGTCGAGGAGGAGAAGGTGCAGAACTTCATCGACGGCGACCTCGGCTCGTTCGTCTCCGGCCCCTGGGAGCGCGCCAACCTGCTGACGACGGCGGGCGACGACTTCGCCGACTCGTTCGGCGTGGTGCCGCTGCCCGCGGACGAGGCGACCGGTTCGTTCATCGGCGGCTCCAACCTCGGCGTCCTGGCCGACGCCGCCAACCCGGACGCCGCCTGGAAGTTCGTCCAGTTCGCCACCGACCCCGCCACCCAGGTCGACTGGTTCGAGATCTCCAGCGACCTGCCCGCCGTGCAGGCCTCCTGGGACGACCCGGCGCTGGCCGACGACGAGGCGGTCGCCGTCTACCAGGACGTCCTGGAGACCGCTCGCTCGACGCCTGCGATCCCGACCTGGGCCGAGATCGAGCACGAGCTCGACCTGATCATCGAGCAGGTCATCGCCGGTGAGGTGAGCCCGGAGGACGCGGCGAAGCAGATGCAGGACGCCGCCACCTCGATCGGGACGGGTCTGGACTGACCGTGGCCGTCTCCGCACGCCGCCGCCGCGCGGGCCTGGCGGCCTGGGGCTTCGCGCTGCCCTTCACCGTGCTGTTCGCCGTGTTCATGCTGGTCCCGGTCGCGTCGTCCCTGTACATGGCGTTCACCGACATGCGGGGCGCCGACCTCCGGACGCCGTGGGCCGTGAACTTCGTGGGTTTCGACAACTTCGTCGAGGCCCTCACGGACCCGAAGTTCCAGCAGGCCGCCGGCAACACGCTCTACTTCGTCGGCGTGGCCATGCCGCTGACCCTCGGGCTCGCGCTGCTGCTGGCGGTCCTGCTCAACTCGGGCCTGGTGTGGTTCCGGTCGGTGTTCCGCGTCGGCTTCTATGCCCCCGTGGTGACGTCGATCGTCGCGGTGGCGGTCGTGTGGCGGTTCCTGCTGCAGCCCGACTTCGGGCTCGTGAACTCGGTCCTCGGCGCCGTCGGCATCGACGGGCCGCGCTGGCTCACCGACGAGGTCTGGGCCATGCCCTCGCTCATCGTGATGGCGACCTGGCGCAACGTCGGGTACTCGATGGTGATCCTGCTCGCGGGGTTGCAGGGCATCCCGCGCGACATGTACGAGGCGTCCGCCATCGACGGCGCCGGCGCGGTGCGCCAGTTCCGGTCCATCACGGTCCCGCTGCTGCGGCCCACGCTGCTGTTCTGCGCGGTCATCACCGGCATCGGCTACCTGCAGTTCTTCGAGGAGCCGTTCGTCATGACGCAGGGCGGGCCGCTGGGCGCCACCAACTCGGTCGCCTACGAGGTCTTCAACCAGTTCGGGTTCGGCAACTACGGCCTGTCGGCCGCGATGAGCTACGTGCTGTTCGTGGCCATCGTGATCCTGTCGTACCTCCAGTTCCGCCTGCTCAGGACGGAGAAGTGATGGCAACCGACGTGCTGACCAGAGATGCGGTGACAGCGCCGGCCGTCGGCCGCCCCACCACGCGCCGCCTCTCCCCGCGCGCGATCCTGCTCAACGTCGCGCTCCTGATCGGCCTGGCGGCCTCGATCGGGCCGCTCGTGTGGATGCTCCTCTCGTCGGTCAAGCCGGAGGGCGAGATCCGGCAGTTCCCGCCCACCCTGATCCCCGACCAGGTGACCTGGGCCAACTACACCGAGCTGTTCGCCACGCTGAGCTTCCCGCGGTACTTCCTCAACTCCGTGGTCGTCGCGCTGCTCGTGACCGTCGGGTCGGTGCTGTTCAGCGCCATGGTCGGCTACGCACTGGCCAAGCTCGACTTCCCCGGCAAGCGGACCCTGTTCGCGCTAGTCATGGGCACGCTGATGGTCCCGGGCATGGTCACGTTCGTGCCCCTGTTCGTGCTCGTGGCCAACCTGGACCTCATCAACACGTACGCGGCGCTGATCCTGCCGTTCCTCGCGGCGCCGTTCGGGGTGTTCCTCATGCGGCAGTTCATGCTCGACGTCCCGGACGAGCTGCTCGACGCCGCGCGCGTCGACGGCGCCGGCGAGTTCCGCACGTTCTTCCGGATCGTGCTGCCGCAGGCCCGGCCGGCGCTGGCGACGCTCGGCATCCTCACCTTCCTCGGGTCCTGGAACAACTTCCTGTGGCCCCTGGTCGCCGTGCAGTCCGCCGACAGGTACACGCTGCCCGTGGCACTGGCCCTCTACTCGACCGGCCAGAACACCGTGCAGTACGGCCTGCTCGTGGCGGGCGCGACGGTCATCGTGCTGCCCATCCTCATCGTCTTCCTCGTCCTGCAGCGGCACATCGTGCAGGGCATCTCGACCACCGGACTCAAGTAGGAGCCATCCGTGACCGAACAGATCACGCTGCCCACCGCACCCGACTTCCTGTGGGGCGCGTCGACCGCCGCGCACCAGATCGAGGGCGGCAACGTCAACAGCGACTGGTGGGCGAAGGAGCACGTCGCCGGGACGCTGTGCGCGGAGAGCTCCGGCGACGCCGTCGACAGCTACCACCGCTACCCCGAGGACATCGCCCTGCTGGCCGACGCCGGCCTGAACGCGTACCGCTTCTCGGTCGAGTGGGCGCGCATCGAACCCGCCGAGGGCGAGATCTCGCGGGCCCAGCTCGCGCACTACCGGCGCATGATCGACACCTGCCTGGAGGCGGGGGTGACGCCCGTGGTCACGCTCCTGCACTTCACGCTCCCGCGCTGGTTCGCCGAGCGCGGCGGCTGGTTCGCGCCCGACGCCGTCGACGCGTTCAGCCGCTACGTCGAGACCACCACGCGGATCCTCGGCGACGTCGGCCACGTGGTCACGATCAACGAGCCCAACATCACCTCGATGATGCTCGGCGCGAGCCGGCGCACCAACCTCGACGCGGCGGGCCTGGCCGCCCCCGACGAGGCCGCCTCGGAGATCCAGGCCACCGCGCACCGCCGCGCCGTCGAGATCCTGCACGGCCTCGGGCACGTCCGCGCGGGCTGGACCATCGCCAACCAGGTGTTCCAGGCGGCGCCCGGCGCCGAGGCCGCGCGGGACGCCTACGCCTACCCCCGCGAGGACTTCTTCCTGGAGGTCTCCCGCGGCGACGACTTCGTGGGCGTGCAGAGCTACCTGCGCACCATCATCGGGGCCGACGGCGAGCCGGTGCCGTTCGGCGACGACGTCGAGAAGACGCTGACCGGCTGGGAGTACTACCCGCAGGCGCTCGGCGAGGCGCTCGAGTACACGCACAGGATCACCGGCGGAGTGCCGATGATCGTCACCGAGAACGGCATGGCCACCGCCGACGACGCCCGCCGCATCGACTACACGCGGGAGGCGCTCGCTGGCATGGCCCGGGCGATGGCCGGCGGCTGCCGGGTCGACGGCTACCTGCACTGGTCGCTGCTCGACAACTACGAGTGGATGAGCGGCTTCGCCCCGACCTTCGGCCTGGTCGCCGTCGACCGTACGACGTTCGAGCGCACGCCCAAGCCGAGCCTCGAGTGGCTCGGCAAGGTCGCCCGCACGGGCGAGCTGTCCTGACTACGACGACGTAGAGGAGACACACCATGAGGACCTACCCGAGAAGGCACAGGGCGGCGGTCACGGCGGCCGCCGTCGCCGCCGTGACGTTCACCGTCGCCCCGGCGATCACCGCCGTCCCGGCGAGCGGGAGCACGGGCGACAGCACCGCCCGCGCGGAGGCGACGCAGAGCACGGCCCTGAACGGGCGGGACCAGCGCCTGCTGCGCACCTGGGCGGCCGACACCTGGCGCTCGTTCGACGCGCTGGTCGTCGAGGAGACCGGGCTGCCCGACGACAACATCGGCGGCGACCTCGACCCGGGCAGCCGCGGCGGGTACACCTCGCCGACCAACATCGGCGCCTACCTGTGGAGCACAGTCGTGGCCCGGGACGTCGGGCTGATCGACCGGCGCGAGGCACGCGAGCGCCTGGCGACCACCGTGGAGACCGTCGCCGGGCTGGAGAAGCACGAGCCCAGCGGCATGTTCTACAACTGGTACGACCCCGCGACGGGCGCCAAGCTCACGACGTTCCCGACGAGCGGCGACCCGGTCAAGCCGTTCCTGTCCAGCGTCGACAACGGCTGGCTGGCCACCGGGCTGCTGCTGGCGAGCCGCGCGGAACCGTCGCTGGCGGACGAGGCGGACGCCGTCCGCGCGGAGATGGACTTCGGCTGCTACTACGACCCGGCGCAGAACCAGATCCGCGGCGGGTTCTGGGACGTCGACCCGCAGGAGACGGCGCCCGTCCCCGGCGACTACTGCGGCATGGGCGCCGACGTCTGGTACACGGGCCATCACTACGGCGCGTTCAACACCGAGCCACGCATCGCCTCCTACCTGGGCATCGCCGAGGGACAGATCCCAGCGAAGCACTACTTCGGCACGTACCGCACGTTCCCCGACACCTGCGACTGGGACTGGACCGAGACGCGGCCGGTCGGCGAGTGGGCCGAGTACCTGGGGGTGCCCGTCTTCGAGGGCGCCCTGCCCTACCGCGGCCTGCGGGTGGTCCCGACGTGGGGCGGCAGCATGTTCGAGGCGCTCATGGTGCCGCTGTTCGTGCCCGAGGAGACGTGGGGGCCGCGCTCGTGGGGCCGCAACCACCCGCTGTACGTGCGCGGCCAGATCGAGCACGGGATGCGGGAGGCCGAGTACGGGTACTGGGGCTTCTCGCCGTCGAACGACCCGGCCGGCGGGTACCGGGAGTACGGCGTCGACCAGCTCGGGTTGGACGGGCCGGGGTACACCTCCGACCAGGAGCGGACGACCGTCGACCAGCCGTACGAGGGCTGCCGCGCTGGCTCGCCGGCGCCCACGGAGTACGGCGACGGCGTCGTGACGCCGCATGCCTCGTTCCTCGCGCTGCGGTACGCGCCCCGGGAGGCGATGACCAACCTGCGGAACATCGCCGCGGACTTCGACGCCTACGGCCCGGGCGGCTTCTACGACGCCGTGGCCGTGCGCAGCGGCCAGGTCTCCCAGCGCTACCTGGCCCTGGACCAGGGCATGATCCTGGCCGCGCTCGGTAACGAGCTGGCCGACGACGCGATGCGCCGCTACGTCGCGCCCGGCGCCCTGGAGCAGAAGGTCCGCCCGCTGATGCGGATGGAGCAGTTCAACGTGGGTCGCCCGTGACCTCCGTCGACCTCGCCTCACGCCTGGGGCGCACCGTGCTCTACCAGATCTATCCGCAGTCCTTCGCGGACGCGAACGGTGACGGGATCGGCGACCTCGCCGGCATCACCGACCGCCTGGACTACCTCGCGTGGCTCGGGGTGGACGCGCTCTGGCTCAGCCCGTGCTTCGTCTCGCCCTTCGCCGACGCCGGGTACGACGTCGCCGACTTCTTCCGGGTGGCTCCGCGCTACGGCACGAACGAGGACATGGCCCGGCTGACCGAGGAGGCGGGCCGGCGCGGCATCTCCGTGCTGCTCGACCTCGTGGCGGGTCACACCTCCGACCAGCACCCGTGGTTCCGCGCGTCCGCCGACGACCCGGACGACCATCGCTTCGTCTGGAGCGACGTGCCCGTGGAGGGCTTCCAGCCGGGGCTGGGTGCGCGCGGCGGGTACTACCGGCCGAACTTCTTCCCCGTCCAGCCCGCGCTGAACTACGGCTACGCGCGCCCTGATCCCGCGGAGCCGTGGCGTCAGCCCGTCGACGCCCCGGGCCCGCTCGCCAACCGCGCCGCCCTGCGGCAGATCATGGCGCACTGGTTCGACCTCGGGGTCGCCGGGTTCCGCGTCGACATGGCGTCGTCGCTCGTCAAGGACGATCCGGGCCACCTGGAGACCGGCCGGCTGTGGCACGAGACGCGCGCCTGGCTGGACGACGCCTACCCCGGCCGCGTGCTGATCAGCGAGTGGGGCGACCCGCGGGTGGCCGTCCCGGCGGGCTTTCACGTGGACTTCTTCCTCCAGTTCGGGGGCGACGACGACGGGCTGCCGTTCCGCTCGCTGTGGAACAACGGCGCCGGAACGGTGAACCCGTCCTGGGGCGAGGTGCCTGCCTGGGCCGGCGCCGACGGCACGGGTGACGCCCGTACGTTCGTCGACGCCTGGCGGGCCGCCGCCGACGCCATCGCGGCGACCGGCCGCGGCGGCGTGGTCGGCCTGCCGACGTCGAACCACGACTTCACGCGGCTGGTGGCCGGCGCACGCGACGCCGAGCAGGCCCGTGTGGCCCACGTGCTGACGATGACGTGGCCCGCCCTGCCGTCCGTCTACTACGGCGACGAGATCGGCATGCGGTACGTGCCAGGCACACCGACCCTCGAGGGCTCGCGCCTGAGCCCCACGTACGACCGCGCGGGGTCGCGCACCCCCATGCAGTGGGGCGACCTTCCGGCGGACAGGTTCGGTCCGGGTAGCCCAGCTACCTCGACGTACCTGCCGCAGGACCCGGACCCGGCCCGCCCGACGGTCGCCGGCCAGGTGGACGACGCCGGCTCCCTGCTGCGCCTCGTCCGGGACCTGATCGCCCTGCGGCACGACGACGACCGCCTCGACGCCGCCGCGACCATCGAGGTGCTCACCACCGCGTATCCCCTGGCCTACCTCCGGGGCGGCACGCTGGCCGTCGTGCTCAACCCGGGCCGGGCCGCCGTGCGCCTCCCGCTCGACGGCGCCGCCGGTGCCCGGCCGCTCGTCTCCCGGGGGCTCCGTCTCGAGGCGGGCGACGACGGGCGCGGCGTCGTGCACCTGGACGGGCACGGGTACGCCGTGCTCGACCTGGACATGCCTGAGCCGCACCGGCCGGCGGGTTAACCTTGGCCGCGTGGAACTGATCCGTAAGGGCAAGGTTCGCGAGGTCTACGCGGACGGCGACGACGTAATCCTGGTGGCTTCCGACCGTGTGTCGGTGTACGACGTCGTGCTACCGACGCCGGTACCCGACAAGGGCGCGATCCTCACGCAGATCTCGCTGTGGTGGTTCCGTCAGTTCGCGGACCTCGTGCCCAACCACGTGATCAACGAGGACGTCCCGGAGGAGTGGAAGGGTCGCGCGGTCCGCTGCAAGCGCCTGGAGATCGTGCCCGTCGAGTGCATCGTGCGCGGCTACCTCGCGGGCGGCGGGCTGGAGAGCTACCGCGAGTCGGGCAGCGTGTCCGGTGTCGCGTTCCCGCCGGGGCTCGTCGAGGCCGATCGGCTGCCGCAGCCCGTCTTCACACCGTCGACCAAGGCCGACGAGGGCCACGACGAGTACATCTCCGTCGAGGAGATCGCCAAGGACCTGGGCGAGGAGACGACGAGCCGCCTGCGGGACCTGTCGCTGACGATCTACGAGCGCGGCGCCGAGATCGCGCGCGAGCGCGGCGTGCTCATCGCGGACACCAAGTTCGAGTTCGGCACCGACGCGGACGGCGTCCTGACGCTCGCCGACGAGGTGCTCACGCCGGACTCCTCACGCTTCTGGAAGGCGAGCGAGTACGAGCCGGGCCGTGGGCAGTGGTCCTACGACAAGCAGTTCGTGCGCGACTGGTCCTCGACGCTCACGGACTGGGACCGCACCTACCCCGGCCCGGAGATCCCCGCCGACGTCGTCGCGGAGACCCGCGCGCGCTATGTGGAGATCTACGAGCAGCTCACGGGCGAGACCTGGGTCTGACGGCCGAACGCGCCGTTCGACCTCCCGCATCGCGGCGAGGCTCGAACAAGCGTGTCAGTGTCTCCCGCTAGCCTCTGCCCCGTGAGCATCAGCGCGTCGGCATACCAGGCAACCTTCGAGGAGCTCGGCACGCCGCTGCGGGACGTCACCTTCGTGGTGGTGGACCTGGAGACCACCGGGACGAACGCCACAGAGGGCGGGATCACCGAGATCGGCGCCGTGAAGGTACGTGGTGGCGAGGTGCTCGGCGAGTTCCAGTCGCTGGTGAACCCCGGCCAGCCCGTCCCCGCTTTCGTCGCCCGGCTGACGGGCATCACGAACGCCATGGTCGCCACCGCGCCGGACATCGCGCTGGTGCTGCCGAGCTTCCTGGAGTGGGCGCGCGACACGGTGCTCGTCGCGCACAACGCCCCGTTCGACGTCGGCTTCCTCAAGACCATGTGCGCACGGCTCGACTACGAGTGGCCCGGGTTCACCGTCGTCGACACGGTGCCGCTCGCCCGGCGCCTGGTCACGCGGGACGAGGCGCCCAACCACAAGCTGTCCACGCTCGCCAACCTGTTCCACGCCAGCGTCTCCCCCGATCACCGTGCGCTGGCCGACGCGCGGGCGACCGTCGACGTCCTGCACGCGCTCTTCGACCGCCTCGCGCCCATGGGCATCACGCACCTGGAAGACCTGGCCACTGCCGCAGACCCCGTACCGCCCGAGGTGCGCCGCAAGCGGCACCTCGCCGACGACCTGCCCTCGGCGCCCGGCGTCTACCTGTTCCGTGGACCGGGCGACGAGGTCCTGTACGTCGGTACGTCCGTCAACATCCGCAAGCGGGTGCGCTCGTACTTCACCGCCGCCGAGAAGCGCAAGCGGATCACCGAGATGGTGCGCATCGCCGAACGCGTCACTCCGGTCGCGTGTGCGACGCCGCTGGAGGCACAGGTACGCGAGCTGCGGCTGATCACCGAGCACGCGCCTCGCTACAACCGGCGGTCGAAGTTCCCGGAGCGGCACTCCTGGGTACGGCTCACCGACGAGGCCTACCCACGGCTCTCCGTGGTGGGCGGAGTGGTGCCCGGCGCCGTGCACATCGGCCCCTTCGCGTCCCGGCGCACCGCACAGGAAGCCGTCCATGCCCTGCACGACGCCCTGAACCTGCGCCAGTGCACCGCGCGTATCCCGCTGGTCTCGCGCAAGCCCGGCAGCCCGTGCGCCCTGGCGGGCATGGGCCGCTGCTCCGCCCCATGCATCGCGACCGAGGGCCCCGACACGTCCTACGCGCAGGTGGCCGACGCCGCCCGCGGCGCCCTCACCGGTGATCCCTCGGCGGTGGTGCGTGCGCTCTCGGACCGGATCGCCACGCTCGCCCACCAGGAGCGGTACGAGGAGGCGGGCGAGGTCACCCGGCGGCTGCGCGCGTTCGTCTCCGGCGCGCACCGGGCGCAGAAGCTGGCACCCCTCGCGGCGTGTGCCGAGCTGGTCGCCGCCCGCCCCTCCGGCATCGGCGACGCACCGGGCCGGCCAGGTGGCTGGGAGATCGTGGTGATCAAGCACGGCCGGCTCGCGGCCACCGACGTCTCGGGACCAGGGGTCGACCCCCTTCCGCTGGTCTCGGCGCTGCGCACCACCGCGGAGCACGTCGAGCCCCCGGTCCCCCCGGCGCCCGCGGCACATCCGGAGGAGACCGACCTCCTGATCGCCTGGCTCGACTCCCCCGGTGTGCGCCTGGTGCACGTCAGCGACACGTGGGCCTGTCCGGTACGGGCGGCCGGTGCGCACGCCGAGCTGACGTGGGCCTCGGACCGGGTGCGCACCGAGATCGGCGGCGTTCCGGAACCCGGGAACCCGCCGCACGTGGATACGATGACGGCATGCTGACCGCCATCGTCCTCATCGACGCCGAGACGTCCCGCATCCCCGAGGTCGCGCAGGAGGTCGCGAACATCGACGGGGTGAGCGAGGTCTTCTCCGTGACCGGAAAGACCGACCTGGTGGCCATCGTGCGCGTCCCCGAGCACGAGCAGCTCGCCGGAGTCGTGTCCGACGCCGTGAACAAGGTGCCCGGCGTGCAGAACACCGAGACCCTCATCGCCTTCCGCGCCTTCTCGAAGGCGGACCTGGAGCAGGCGTTCGCCCTGGGGCTCGACGACTGACAGGTCGTGCCGGGTGCGGGGCGCCCGGCGCGGGTGCCCGGTGCCGCGCGAAGGCTCGCCGAGGCAGGCTCGCCTCTGGCAGCGGGTGCCAGGTCCGTTGAATTTCGTTCAGCCTGGCCCCGCCTGATTCGGCAAGGCCGAACAGTTCGGCTCAGGCGACATCTACCAGCCTGAGCCGGACGAACTTCAGCCCAGCCGGCACCCGTGACAACCGTACGCCCTGCCCCGAGGGCGCCCTCAGCGGCGGTCCTGCCGCCTGCCGGTGGTGCCGGCGCCGGTCGGCTCCTTCGCCTCGATCTCGTCGTGCTTCTCGATCTCGTCGTGCTTGCCGTGCGAGTGCGCGGCCGCCAGCTCGGCGGGCGTGACAGGTGAGACGCGGTCCTCGTAGAAGAACTGGGACAGCCTCTGCCAACGGCGGTCGGACCGGTAACCCTTGCGCCGCACGCCACGGGCGTCCGTGAGCGGTGCGATCTCCAGGGGTGCGGGCGACTGGTAGTTGACGCGCAGCCAGCGCTCTTCCTCGTCGAGCGGGGTGTGCACCTCGACGTACTCGCCGTTCGCGAACCGCACGATGCGACCCGACTCGTGCCCGTGCAGCACCAGCTCGCGGTCCTTGCGCTGCAGCCCCAGGCAGACCCGTTTCGTCACCCAGAACGCCGACACGGGCCCCACGATCAGGAGTACGCGCAGCACCCAGGTGATCGCGAAGATGTCGAGCGAGAAGTGCGTGGCGATGAGGTCGTTGGTCGCAGCCAGGGCACAGACCATGAACGCGACGAACAGCGCGACGCCGACGCCCGTGCGCACCGGCCGGTTGCGCGGCCGGTCCAGCACATGGTGCTCGCGGTGGTCCCCGGTGACGCGGGCCTCGAGGAACGGCCACGCGCCGAGGAGCGTGAACAGGATGCCCGGGAGGATCATGCCCGGGATCAGCAGGTTCATGCTCAGCGTGTACCCGCCGATGACCCACTCCCAGCCCGGCCCCGGCATGAGCCGCAGGGCACCGTCGACGAACAGGATGTACCAGTCCGGCTGCGTGCCCGCCGAGACGGGCGACGGGTCGTACGGGCCGTAGTTCCACACGTTGTTGATCGCCATCGTGGCGCCCATCAGCGTCAGCACACCGGCGATGATGAAGAAGTTGCCGGTCATCTTGGCGACGTACACCGGCGCAGCCGGGTAACCCACCACGTTCTTGTCCGTGCGGCCGGCGCCCGGGTACTGGGTGTGCTTCTGCAGCACCATCAGGAACAGGTGCAGCGCGATCAGGGCCAGCAGGAGGCCCGGGATCACGAAGATGTGGAGCGTGAACAGCCGCGGGATGATGTGGTGCCCCGGGAACTCGGCGCCGAAGACCAGGAACGACATGAAGGAGCCGATCACCGGGATCGACTTCACAACGCCGTCGATGATGCGCAGGCCGTTGCCGGACAGGACGTCGTCCGGCAGCGAGTAGCCGGAGAAGCCGGCCGCCAGCGCCAGGATCAGCATGGTCAGGCCGACGAGCCAGTTGATCTCGCGCGGCTTGCGGAACGCGCCGGTGAAGAAGATCCGGAACATGTGCAGCACGATCGAGCCGACGAAGATCAGGGCCGACCAGTGGTGGATCTGCCGCATGAGCAGACCGCCCCGCACCTCGAACGACATCTCGACGGTCGAGCGGAACGCGGCGGACATGAGCTGGCCGTGCATGCTCGCCGGGTGCTCACCCTCGTAGCGCACCAGGGCCATCGACGGCTCGAAGAACATCGTCAGGAAGAAGCCCGAGGCGATCAGGACGACGAACGAGAACAGGGCGATCTCGCCCAACATGAAGGACCAGTGGTCCGGGAAGACCTTGCGCGCGAGCTCTTTCACCAGCACCCCGATGGTGGTGCGCTGGTCCAGATAGTCGGCGGTCTTGCCGATCGCGGTGGTCGGACGTTGCGGCTTTGCCACGTCATCACCCCTGAGGTAGGAGGTACGCGCCTGGCGGTCCCTGTCTCACCAGTAGACACCGATCCGGGCGCAGCTTTCCACCTCTGACGACGAAATAGCCGGGCGATCCGTGACATGACAGATCCGGCGCGCCCACGGGAGTCTCCCCCAGGCGCGCCGGATCCGGTCGGGCGATCAGCCGGTCAGAACGTCAGGCCGACGCGACGACGAGACCAGCGGTCTGCGTCTTGGCCCTGGCCAGACGCTCGGAGACGTTGCTCCACGACACCAGGTTCCACCAGGCCTTGATGTAGTCAGGGCGCACGTTCAGGTAGTCGATGTAGTAGGCGTGCTCCCAGCAGTCCAGCATGAGGACCGGGGTGAGCGCGAAGGGGATGTTGCCCTGCTGGTCGAAGAGCTGGACGACGACCAGCTTCTGGCCGACGGAGTCCCAGGCCAGCACCGCCCAGCCGGAACCCTGCACACCGGCGGCGACGGCGGTGAAGTGCGCCTTGAACTTCTCGAACGAGCCGAAGTGCTCGTCGATCGCGCTCGCGATGTCGCCGGTCGGCTCGCCGCCGGCCTCGGGCGCCATGTTCGTCCAGAAGATCGAGTGGTTGATGTGACCGCCGAGGTTGAACGCGAGGTCCTTCTCGATCTTGTTGACGTTTGCCAGGTTGCCCGTCTCGCGGGCCTCCTCGAGCTGCTCCAGGGCAGTGTTCGCGCCCTTGACGTACGTCGCGTGGTGCTTGGAGTGGTGCAGCTCCATGATCTTGCCCGAGATGTGCGGCTCGAGCGCGGCGTAGTCGTAGGTGAGGTCAGGGAGCGTGTAGACAGCCATTGCTGAGGTACCTCCAGGATCGGTCCGCACACCGGACGGTGCGCAGGGTGGGACGCCGTCCTGGTCGTGCGCCTGTGTGGTGCCCGCCGGGACGGCAATGGCCCGTGTCCCCGGCCGCGTTCGCGGACCGGGAGACACAGGCCATCGCTTGGTGTCGCAGGTCGCTCAGTGCTCCCGCGAGGTGGTTCCTGCGCCGGCCTCGACGGCCTGGCGCTCGGATCCGGTCAGCTCGTCGTGCTCGCCGTGCGAGTGCGCGGCCGCGACCTCCGCCGGGCTGACAGGTGCGACGCGGTCCTCGTAGAAGAACCGGGACAGACCCTGCCAGCGCTTGTCGGAGCCGTAGCCCTTGCGCTTCACGCCACGCGCGTCGGTCTTCGGGGCG
The DNA here is from genome assembly GCF_042726755.1 of Promicromonospora sp. NPDC060271. Taxonomy (NCBI): domain Bacteria; kingdom Bacillati; phylum Actinomycetota; class Actinomycetes; order Micrococcales; family Promicromonosporaceae; genus Promicromonospora; species Promicromonospora sp. NPDC060271. The sequence goes on from NZ_JBHXBG010000072.1 coordinate 19,509, forward strand.
ATCTCCAGCGGTGCCGGCGCCTCGTAGTTGACCCGCAGCCAGCGCTCCTGCTCGTCGAGCGGGGTGTGGACCTCGATGTACTCACCGTTCGCGAAGCGGACGATGCGGCCCGACTCGTGCCCGTGCAGCACGAGCTCGCGGTCCTTGCGCTGCAGCCCCAGGCAGATCCGCTTCGTCACCCAGTAGGCGAACACCGGCCCGACGAAGAGCAGGATGCGGAACACCCACGTGATCGAGTTGATCGACAGCCCGAAGTGCGTGGCGATGAGGTCGTTCGACCCGGCCAGCGCCAGGATGATGAACGCCGTCAGGAACGCGACGCCCAGGCCGGTGCGTGCCGGCTTGTTCCGCGGGCGGTCGAGCACGTGGTGCTCCTTGTCGTCGCTGGTCACCCGCGCCTCGAGGAACGGGTAGACGATCAGGAACGTGAACAGGATGCCCGGGATGACCACCGCGGGGACCAGGACGTTGAGCGGAAGGGTGTACCCGAGGATGACCCACTCCGTGCCCTGGCCCGGCATCAGTCGCAGCGAGCCCTCCAGGAACAGCATGTACCAGTCCGGCTGCGCGCCGGCGGACACCGGCGACGGGTCGAACGGGCCGTAGTTCCACACGTTGTTGATCGCCATCGTGGCGCCCATCAGCGTCAGCACGCCCGCCACGATGAAGAAGTTGCCGGTCATCTTGGCCACGTACACCGGCGCCGCCGGGTAACCCACCACGTTCTTGTCCGTGCGGCCGCCACCCGGGTACTGGGTGTGCTTCTGCAGCACCATCAGGAACAGGTGCAGCGCGATCAGGGCCAGCAGGAGGCCCGGGATCACGAAGATGTGGAGCGTGAACAGCCGCGGGATGATGTGGTGCCCCGGGAACTCGGCGCCGAAGACCAGGAACGACATGAAGGAGCCGATCACCGGGATCGACTTCACAACGCCGTCGATGATGCGCAGGCCGTTGCCGGACAGGACGTCGTCCGGCAGCGAGTAGCCGGAGAAGCCGGCCGCCAGCGCCAGGATCAGCATGGTCAGGCCGACGAGCCAGTTGATCTCGCGCGGCTTGCGGAACGCGCCGGTGAAGAAGATCCGGAACATGTGCAGCACGATCGAGCCGACGAAGATCAGGGCCGACCAGTGGTGGATCTGCCGCATGAGCAGACCGCCCCGCACCTCGAACGACATCTCGACGGTCGAGCGGAACGCGGCGGACATGAGCTGGCCGTGCATGCTCGCCGGGTGCTCACCCTCGTAGCGCACCAGGGCCATCGACGGCTCGAAGAACATCGTCAGGAAGAAGCCCGAGGCGATCAGGACGACGAACGAGAACAGGGCGATCTCGCCCAACATGAAGGACCAGTGGTCCGGGAAGACCTTGCGCGCGAGCTCTTTCACCAGCACCCCGATGGTGGTGCGCTGGTCCAGATAGTCGGCGGTCTTGCCGATCGCGGTGGTCGGACGTTGCGGCTTTGCCACGTCATCACCCCTGAGGTAGGAGGTACGCGCCTGGCGGTCCCTGTCTCACCAGTAGACACCGATCCGGGCGCAGCTTTCCACCTCTGACGACGAAATAGCCGGGCGATCCGTGACATGACAGATCCGGCGCGCCCACGGGAGTCTCCCCCAGGCGCGCCGGATCCGGTCGGGCGATCAGCCGGTCAGAACGTCAGGCCGACGCGACGACGAGACCAGCGGTCTGCGTCTTGGCCCTGGCCAGACGCTCGGAGACGTTGCTCCACGACACCAGGTTCCACCAGGCCTTGATGTAGTCAGGGCGCACGTTCAGGTAGTCGATGTAGTAGGCGTGCTCCCAGCAGTCCAGCATGAGGACCGGGGTGAGCGCGAAGGGGATGTTGCCCTGCTGGTCGAAGAGCTGGACGACGACCAGCTTCTGGCCGACGGAGTCCCAGGCCAGCACCGCCCAGCCGGAACCCTGCACACCGGCGGCGACGGCGGTGAAGTGCGCCTTGAACTTCTCGAACGAGCCGAAGTGCTCGTCGATCGCGCTCGCGATGTCGCCGGTCGGCTCGCCGCCGGCCTCGGGCGCCATGTTCGTCCAGAAGATCGAGTGGTTGATGTGACCGCCGAGGTTGAACGCGAGGTCCTTCTCGATCTTGTTGACGTTTGCCAGGTTGCCCGTCTCGCGGGCCTCCTCGAGCTGCTCCAGGGCAGTGTTCGCGCCCTTGACGTACGTCGCGTGGTGCTTGGAGTGGTGCAGCTCCATGATCTTGCCCGAGATGTGCGGCTCGAGCGCGGCGTAGTCGTAGGTGAGGTCAGGGAGCGTGTAGACAGCCATTGCTGAGGTACCTCCAGGATCGGTCCGCACACCGGACGGTGCGCAGGGTGGGACGCCGTCCTGGTCGTGCGCCTGTGTGGTGCCCGCCGGGACGGCAATGGCCCGTGTCCCCGGCCGCGTTCGCGGACCGGGAGACACAGGCCATCGCTTGGTGTCGCAGGTCGCTCAGTGCTCCCGCGAGGTGGTTCCTGCGCCGGCCTCGACGGCCTGGCGCTCGGATCCGGTCAGCTCGTCGTGCTCGCCGTGCGAGTGCGCGGCCGCGACCTCCGCCGGGCTGACAGGTGCGACGCGGTCCTCGTAGAAGAACCGGGACAGACCCTGCCAGCGCTTGTCGGAGCCGTAGCCCTTGCGCTTCACGCCACGCGCGTCGGTCTTCGGGGCGATCTCCAGCGGTGCCGGCGCCTCGTAGTTGACCCGCAGCCAGCGCTCCTGCTCGTCGAGCGGGGTGTGGACCTCGATGTACTCACCGTTCGCGAAGCGGACGATGCGGCCCGACTCGTGCCCGTGCAGCACGAGCTCGCGGTCCTTGCGCTGCAGCCCCAGGCAGATCCGCTTCGTCACCCAGTAGGCGAACACCGGCCCGACGAAGAGCAGGATGCGGAACACCCACGTGATCGAGTTGATCGACAGCCCGAAGTGCGTGGCGATGAGGTCGTTCGACCCGGCCAGCGCCAGGATGATGAACGCCGTCAGGAACGCGACGCCCAGGCCGGTGCGTGCCGGCTTGTTCCGCGGGCGGTCGAGCACGTGGTGCTCCTTGTCGTCGCTGGTCACCCGCGCCTCGAGGAACGGGTAGACGATAAGGAACGTGAACAGGATGCCCGGGATGACCACCGCGGGGACCAGGACGTTGAGCGGAAGGGTGTACCCGAGGATGACCCACTCCGTGCCCTGGCCCGGCATCAGTCGCAGCGAGCCCTCCAGGAACAGCATGTACCAGTCCGGCTGCGCGCCGGCGGACACCGGCGACGGGTCGAACGGGCCGTAGTTCCACACGTTGTTGATCGCCATCGTGGCGCCCATCAGCGTCAGCACGCCCGCCACGATGAAGAAGTTGCCGGTCATCTTGGCCACGTACACCGGCGCCGCCGGGTAACCCACCACGTTCTTGTCCGTGCGGCCGCCACCCGGGTACTGGGTGTGCTTCTGCAGGACCATCAGGAACAGGTGCAGCGCGATCAGGGCCAGCAGGAGGCCCGGGATCACGAAGATGTGGAGCGTGAACAGGCGGGGCACGATGTGGTGGCCCGGGAACTCGCCGCCGAAGATGAAGTACGACAGGGGCGAGCCGATCAGCGGGATCGACTTGACCACGCCGTCGGTGATGCGCAGACCGTTGCCGCTCAGCACGTCGTCGGGCAGCGAGTAGCCCGTGAAGCCGGCGGCCAGGCCGAGGATCATCAGGACGATGCCGACGATCCAGTTGATCTCGCGCGGCTTGCGGAACGCACCCGTGAAGAACACACGCATCATGTGCACCACGATCGAGGCCATGAAGATCAGGGCCGACCAGTGGTGGATCTGCCGCATGAGCAGACCACCGCGCACCTCGAACGACATCTCGAGGGTCGAGGAGAACGCGACGGACATGAGCTGGCCGTGCATGTTCGCCGGGTGCTCACCCTCGTAGGTGGTGAGCGCCATCGACGGCTCGAAGAACATCGTCAGGAAGAAGCCGGAGGCGATCAGGACGACGAACGAGAACAGGGCGATCTCGCCCAGCATGAAGGACCAGTGGTCCGGGAAGACCTTGCGCGCGAACTCCTTGACGGCGACGCCGATCGAGGTGCGCTGGTCGAGGTAGTCGGCCGCCTTGCCGACCGTCGTCGTCGGCTTGGCCGGTGCCTCGCGCTTGGTGTCGTGGGTCGCGGTGCTCACTTCAGACGCTCCCAGAAGCTCGGGCCGATGGGCTCGGCGAAGTCGTCCTGCGCGATGAGGTAGCCCTCTTCGTCGACGGTGATCGGCAGCTGCGGCAGGCGGCGGTTGGCCGGGCCGAAGACGACCTTTGCGCTGTCCGCGATGTCGAACGTCGACTGGTGGCACGGGCACAGGAGGTGGTGGGTCTGCTGCTCGTAGAGCGCCACCGGGCAGCCAACGTGCGTGCAGATCTTCGAGTAGGCCACGATGCCCTCGTGGGACCAGGTCGCACCCTCGGGCGACTGGTCGGTCCTCAGGTCCTCCGGGTTGAGGCGCACCATCAGGACGACGGCCTTGGACTTCTCCGTGATCCACTCGTGCGTCTCGCGGAACTCCTCGGTGGTCTCCGGGATGACGTGGAACACGGAGCCCACGGTGACGTCGGAGGCCTTGATGGGACGACCCGACGGGTCGATCGCGAGGCGCGTGCCCCGCTTCCACATCGTGTGCTTGAACTTCGAGATGTTCCAGTCGCCACCGACCGAACCGATCAGCGGCACGGCGATGGCCAGCGGGAAGAGCGCCAGGGCCCCGAAGAACGCGCCCTTGAGCACGCCGCGGCGGCCGACGACGCCCGAGTCCGCCAGGCCGTCGTTGAGGTCCTTGATCGCGTCCGCGCGGGTCTCGTCGGACGACGCGAGCGGGTGCCGCTCCTGGACCATCTCGCGGTCTCCCATGAGCGCCTTGGCCCAGTGGATGCCCGCGATGCCGATGCCGAGCAGGGAGAGAGCGAGGCCGAGGCCGATCAGCAGCGTCGAGAGCCGAACGCCCGCCGTCGTGCCGTCCGGCGGGACCATCACGTAGGCGACGATCGAGCCGACGGTGCCGAGGATCGACAGCACGAACAGGAAGGTGACCGTCCGCTCCGCACGCTTGGCGGCGCGCGGGTCGGTGTCGGTGAGGCGGTGCTTGTGCTCCGGGATGCCCGGGTCGGGGAACCGGTCGGCGGACCCGACAGCGGTGCCTGTCTCAGGGGCGACCGTCACGTCCTTGGACGTGTCGGCAGGGGGGTTCTGGTTGTCGCTCACGAGGACTTGGCTCCGATCCACACAGCGGCGCCGATGAGCAGACCGAGGCCGATCGCGAAGGCCCAGAGACCTTCGGACACCGGCCCGAGGGCACCGAGCGCGTTACCGCCCGCCGAACCCTCCCGCTGCTCGACGAGGAACGAGACGATGTCGCGCTTCTCGTCCGGCGTGATGTTCGCGTCGTTGAACACCGGCATCGACTGCGGGCCGGTGAGCATGGCCTGATAGATGTTCCGCTCCGACGTCTCCCACAGCGAGGGGGCGAACTTGCCCTCCGAGAGTGCGCCGCCGGCGCCAACGGCGTTGTGGCACATGGCGCAGTTGGTGCGGAACAGGGCCATGCCGTTGGAGGGGTCACCCTGCGCGGCGTCGACCTGCTCGTCGGTGGGGATGGCGGGCCCGGCGCCCAGCGAGGCGACGTACGCGGCGAGGGCCGCGGTCTGCTCCTCGTCGAACTGCGCGGGCTTCTCCACGGCCTGGGGGCCGTTCATCTGCATCGGCATACGACCGGTCGACACCTGGAAGTCGACGGCGGCGGCGCCGACGCCCACCAGGGACGGCACGCCGTCCCTGCCTTCCGCGCTCGCACCGTGGCACGTCGCACAGTTGGCCTGGAACAGCTTCTTACCGGTCTCGATGTCCGCGGTGCTGACGGTCTCGGCCTTAGCCGTGCTCGGAGCCAGGGCGGCGTAGATGCCACCCGTGGTCAGCAGCGCCAGCAGCAGGAGCACGACCGGCGCCAGCCGGTGGTGCCTGCGGGCGGCGAGTGCCTTCACGAAAATGTCCTCGTCTCGCTTTGAGTGTTTGAGCTTCTCTGTCTTGAACCTATGCCACCGCACGTGGCCACGCCGCACCCGCGCGCGGGGCGCGGGGGCCGCGAGGTCAGCGCAGCAGGTAGATCACCGCGAACAGCGCGATCCACACCACGTCGACGAAGTGCCAGTAGTAGGACGTGACGATCGTGGTGGTGGCCTCGTGGTGACCGAAGCGCCTGGCGGCGAAGGAGCGGCCGAGCACGAAGAGGAAGGCGATCAGGCCGCCGGTGACGTGCAGACCGTGGAAGCCGGTGGTCATGTAGAAGACCGAGCCGTAGGCGCTGGACGAGATCGTCAGGCCCTGGTGGACCAGCTCGGTGTACTCGTAGATCTGACCGCCGATGAAGAACGCGCCCATCACGTAGGTCAGTGTGAGCCACTCGTGCATGCCCCACGTCCAGAACTGGTACAGCTTCCCGGAGCGCGACGGCTTGAACGCCTCTGCCTTGAAGACCGCCCACTGGCAGGTGAAGGAGGACAGCACCAGGACGATCGTGTTGATCGTCGAGAAGGTGATGTTCAGCTTGCTCGCCTGCAGCGCCCACTCCTCCGCCGGCATCGTCTGCCGGACCGTGAAGTACATCGCGAAGAGCGCTGCGAAGAACATGAGCTCACTGGCGAGCCAGACGATCGTCCCGACCGAAACTGGGTTCGGACGATTGACTGTCACGTGCTGGTGCGTGGGGGTGGCTGCAGCCGTTGCGGTCGACACGAAAGCCATTATGGCCGACGTTCGACCGTCCCGAACGCCGAAGTACCAGCGACGCTCGCGTCGAATCTCACAAAGTCCTTCCAACGCCCCACCTGCGGCGCGTCTTGCTGACGCGATTCCACAGAGTGCCATGAAAAGAGCGCGGACAAATCTGCCGTGAGAGCAGGGACTGTGCCACGATCGACGCATGACCGGCATGACGACGGATGTGACCAGCGCAGGTACGAGCGGTATCGAGTCGGGCATCGCGTCCGGTGGAGCGTCCGGCGCGGCGACGTCCAGCCCGCGAGTCCTCCTGTACAGCGACGACCGCACCGTGCGTGAGCAGGTCCGGCTCGCCGTCGGACCGCGCCTGCACGCGGGCTCGCCCGACATCGAGTGGCTGGAGGTCGCCACCCCCGCCGCGGTCGTGGACAAGGCCGACAACGAGACGTGGGACCTGCTCGTCCTCGACGGCGAGGCCGACCAGGCCGGCGGCATGGGGCTGTGCCGCCAGCTCAAGAACGAGATCTACGAGTGCCCTCCGGTGCTCATCCTCACGGGCCGGCCCGCGGACACCTGGCTGGCCTCGTGGTCCCTGGCCGACGGCGTGGTGTCCCGCCCGCTCGACGCCATCAAGGTCCAGGAGGCAGTGGCGAAGCTCCTCGCCGTCCCCGGGGCGGGTACCGCGTGAACCTCGAGGCACCCACCTGGTCCGGGCTGCTGTCCGGGCTCATCAGCGGCACCGACCTGAGCCAGGCCGAAGCCGCGTGGGCGATGGACCAGGTGATGACCGGCGAGGTCTCCCCTGTCCAGCTCGGCGGCTTCCTCGTGGCGCTGCGCGCCAAGGGCGAGACCGTCGAGGAGCTCGCCGGCCTGACCGAGTCCATGGTCCGGCACGCGACCCGGATCGACGTGCCCGGCCCTTCGGTGGACATCGTCGGCACGGGTGGCGACCGCGCGCACACCGTGAACATCTCCACCATGGCGTCGGTGGTCATCGCGGGCGCGGGCCTGCGCGTGGTGAAACACGGCAACCGGGCGGCGTCGTCGTCGTCGGGCAGCGCGGACGTGCTGGAGGTGCTCGGCATCCGGCTGGACCACCCGCCGGAGCGCGTGGCGCAGATCGCGCGCGAGGCGGGCATCACCTTCTGCTTCGCCGCGGCGTTCCACCCCTCGATGCGTCACGCGGGAGTCACCCGCAGGGAGCTCGGCGTGCCGACGGCCTTCAACTTCCTCGGCCCGCTCACCAACCCGGCCCAGCCGCGTGCGGCCGCCGTCGGCTGTGCCGACGCGCGGATGGCCCCGCTGATGGCCGGCGTGTTCGCGGAGCGTGGCAAGTCCGCGCTCGTGTTCCGCGGCGACGAGGGCCTGGACGAGCTCGCGGCCACCGCCGGCTCCACCGTGTGGGAGGTGGCGGACGGCGCGGTCACGGAGCACCGCCTCGACCCCGCCGCGGACCTGGGGCTCACCCGCATCAAGGTCGAGGACCTGCGCGGCCAGGACGCCGCCTACAACGCGGCGGTCGCACGCGGGGTCTTCGCCGGAGAGGACGGGCCGGTCCGCGAGACCGTGCTGCTCAACGCCGCGTCCGGCCTCGTCGCCGACGGCACCCTGCCAGGCACCGGAGCCGACTCCGGGACGCTCGTCGAGCGGCTCGCCGCCGGGATCGGCCTGGCGGCCCAGGCTGTTGACTCGGGCGCGGCGCAGGCAACGCTGGAGCGCTGGATAGCCGCCAGCCGCTGACCAAGCCGGCCGAGGTAGAACCCTGGCGAGATAGAACCGCAGCGAGGTAGAACTTGAGCGCAATGCTCGCGTTCTACC
>NZ_JBHXBG010000073.1:0-27305 GCF_042726755.1 Promicromonospora sp. NPDC060271
CCGAACACCTGACCTTTTACCGACCATCACGCTGGCGGCGAACTCACACCCGGGCCGTGGAGAAGCGCAGCTTCTCCGGGGTGGCGTCCGCGGCCGTCTTGCGCAGGAACGCGCGGCGGTGCACCGAGAAGGCGTTGCGGTCGTCGAAGAAGTCGCGCGCCATCTCGGCCAGCTCGATGGTCTGGTAGTACGACAGCGGCTTGTCCGTCGCCCGGCGCTCCGCGCGCGCGGCCAGCATCCAGCCGAGCGTCGCGGGCTCCTCGTACCCCTGGGCGGCCGACGACAGCCAGGTGTTGAACTCGCCCCACTCGCGCGGTCCGACGGCGCTGATCAGCCCGATGCGGGCCGCCTCGGCGACCGAGATCGGCAGCTTGCGGTTCAGCAGCAGCGACGCGCGGTGCTCGCCCACCCGGGCCGGGACGCTCCAGGAGTGCAGCTCGGAGCCGTAGATCCCCATGTCGTAGTACGGGTTGAGGACGACGCCCTCACGGGCGAGCGTCACGTCCGCGCAGAGGCCCATCATGACGCCGCCCGCGCCCGCGTTCGCGGTGAACGCGGCGACCGTGAGCTGCTCGGCGGTCGCGATGGCGAGGCAGAGCTCGTCGATGGCGCAGATGTTGTCCCAGGCCTCGGCCGCCGGGTCCGGCGACGCGTCGACGGTGCCGAGGTGGATCCCGTTGGAGAACGCGTGCTCGGTGCCCTTGATGACCAGCACCCGGGTGTCCTCGGTGAGGGCCTTCTCGACGGCGCTCGTCAGGCGGCGGCACTGCTCGGTGTACATCGCGCCGCTGTACGAGCGGAACGTCAGGTACCCGACCGCGCCGTCCCGCACGTACGTCGTCTCCGCCAGGGCGTCCGGGACACGGCGGAACGGTGCGCCGCTCGTGTCGATCACCTGGGCTGCCGGGAGCTTGGCGCCGCGGCGGCCGCTGAGCTCGGCGGCGTAGCCGACCCAGAGCGTGCCGACGCCGCAGGCGATCGCCACCGCGTCGAGGTTGCGGCCGACGACGGTGCCGGGGGCTGCACCCGTGTGCTCGGGCGAGGCGACCGCGTCGAACACGCAGACCGACCGGCCGTTGATGCCCGCGGGGGCACCGGGCGCGCCGTCGGCCGCGGCGACGAGGCGCTCCAGCTCGTCCGCGGGACGGCTCCAGTCGATGCGGAAGTCCTCGCGGCGCAGCAGCGGCAGCTCGCCGTCGACGGGCACGATCCGCAGGCAGGCCTCCGCTGGGATCGGCCGCTCGCCGTCGGCGACCTTGCGGACCACCTCACCGATGCAGGCCATCGCGGCATCCGCGACGCGGCTGTTGTAGAGCGCGCTCTTCGCGATCGGCTGGTCGGGCATGTCGAACACCGCCGTGGCCCAGACCGGGCCGGCGTCCAGCTCCTCGACGGCGGACAGCGCGGTGACGCCCCAGCGGTCCCGGCCGTCGCGGATCGCGTGGTCCAGCGACGAGGGCCCGCGGTCACCCACGGGACCCGGGTGCACGATGACGGTCGGCCAGCGGTCGTAGATCGTGTCCGGCACGCGGTGCTTGAGGAACGGGCACAGGATCAGGTCGGGGTCCGCACGCTCGACGGCCCGCGTCATGGCGGCACCCGACTCGAACGTCGGGGCGAGCTCGACTCCGACGTCATGCCCCTGTTCCCTCAGGGAACACCAGACCCGCTGGGTGAGACCGTTGAAGGCTGAGACCAGCAGGAGGATCCTCATCGGGCGGTGGACTCCTTGTCGCACGGAAAAGCTCTGGGGGCGTCCGCAGCCTAACCACGGACGCCAATCGGGACAATCTGCCTTGGTGGTCCAGCTTCACCCGCGCCAAATCTTCACAGGTCAGATCCGCAGGTGCTCGACCACCCCGGCGGTCAGCCTTGCGGGCGCAGGGCTATGGCCATCGCCTCGAGCGCGAGCAGCGGGGCCACGTTGCCGTCCAGGCGGGTACGCGCGACGCCTATCGAGTCCATCCGCCGCACCGTCTGCTCAGGGGTGGAGTCGGCGGCCAGGAGGCGCACCGTCTCCGCGAGCTCGGCGTTCACGAGGTCGACGTCCGCGCCGAGCTGCACCACGAGCACGTCCCGGTACAGGGAGAGCAGGTCCACCATGGCGCGGTCGAGCACGTCGCGCTGATGCCGCGTCGCGCGCCGCTTCTGGTCGTCCTCGAGCTGCTTGAGCTGCGACCGCAGGCGCGGCGGCAGGGTCTCGCCGTCGGCCACGCCCAGGCCACGCATGAGCTCGGCCTTCTCGGCCGCATCCCGTTCCTGGGTGGCGGACACGGCCTCCGCCTTGGCGACGTCCACGAGCTCACCGGCGGCGAGCACCGCGTCCCCGACCCCGCGGATGCGCCGGGCGATGCTCAGCACGGCGGTACGTCGCTCACGCGCCCCGGCGTCGCGCGCCAGCCGCTTCGCGAGGCCGACGTGGCTCTGGGCCGCGCGGGCCGCGCTCAGCGCGATCGCCGGGTCGGCCCCGTCGCGGCGCACCAGCAGGTCCGCGACCGCCTGCGGCGGGGGGACGCGCAGCACCACCGCACGGCAGCGCGACCGGATGGTCGGCAGGACGTCCTGGACCGACGGCGCGCACAGCACCCACACCGTGTGCGGCGGGGGCTCCTCGATCGTCTTGAGCAGGACGTTCGTGGTGCGCTCCGCCATGCGGTCGGCGTCCTCGATCACGATCACGCGCCAGCGCCCGCCGGACGGCGACCGGGACGCCGTCATGATCAGGTCCCGCACCTCGTCGATCGCGATGACCACCTTCTCCGTGGCCAGCAGCGTCACGTCCGGGTGGGTGCCTGCCATGGTCGTCGTGCACGCCTGGCAGACACCACAGCCGCCCTGGGTGCACTGGAGCGCTGCCGCGAAGGCACGGGCCGCCACCGACCGTCCGGAGCCCGGCGGGCCGGTCACCAGCCACGCGTGCGTCATCGCCGTCGGGTTCGCCACGGCGCTCTGGAGCGTGGCGACCGCGTGCTCCTGCCCGACGACGTCGTCCCACACACTCATGAGTGGTCCTCGCCGCGGGACTCGGCGGCATCGGCCTCTGCGACGGCTGCTGCCTCGGCGAGGGCACCCGCCTCGGCGACGACCGGTGTGAGGCCCAGCCGGGCCGAGAGATCCACCCTGATCTGTGCCTGGATGTCGTCGACGGGCAGTGCAGCGTCAAGGATCACCCAGCGCCCCGGTTCCGCGGCCGCTCGCTGGAGGAACGTGTCCCGGACCCGGGTGTGGAACTCGAGGCCCGCACGTTCCAACCGGTCGAGGGCGCCCTTGCCGTCGGCCCCGGCACGCCTGGCCGCCGCTGCCCCTGGCTCGAGGTCGAGCAGGATCGTGATGTCCGGCCGCAGGCCCTTCGCCGCCCACAGGGAGAGGTGCTCCACCTCGTGGCTCGGCAGGTCGCGGCCGCCGGACTGGTAGGCGACGGACGAGTCGAGGTAGCGGTCGGTGATCACCACCGCGCCACGACCCAGCGCCGGCCGCACCACCGTCTCCACGTGGTGGGCGCGGTCAGCGGCGTAGATCAGCGCCTCGGCCCGCGGACCCATGTCCTGGCCGTGCATGACCGCCGCCCGCAGCTCCTTGCCGAGCGCGGTGCCGCCGGGCTCGAACGTGAGCACGACCTCGCGGCCGGTCAGGTCGGCCAGCCAGTCGCCGAGGAGGCGGGACTGGGTCGACTTGCCGACGCCCTCGCCGCCCTCGAAGGAGATGAAGTAGCCCGGTTCGTTCACGCGGCAACCCTAACCGCGCCCACCGACACCCACCGGGTGGGGAACGGGTCCGGCGTGCGGGGGCCGCCGGAGCGACCCGCACGCCAGACCCGTGCTACTTGCTCGAGCTCGACGCCTTCTTGGCGGCAGGCTTCTTGGCCGGGGCCTTCTTGGCGGCCGGCTTCTTGGCCGTCGACGCCCGTGTGGTGCGCTTCTTGGCGGGGCCCTGGGCACGCTTCTCCGCGAGCAGCTCGATCGCCCGCTCCGCGGTGATCGACTCCGGCGTGACGTCGCGCGGCAGGGTGCGGTTGGTCTCGCCGTCGGTCACGTACGGGCCGAACCGGCCGTCCTTGACCTGGATCGGCTTGCCGCTGTTGGGGTCGTCCCCGAGCTCGCGCAGCGGCGGGGTGGCCGTGCGCCCACGGCCCCGCTTGGGCTGCTTGTAGATCTCCAGCGCCTCCTCGAGGGTGACCGTGAACATGGCCTCCTCGGACGGCAGGGTGCGCGAGTCCGTGCCCTTCTTGAGGTACGGGCCGTAGCGGCCGTTCTGCGCCGTGATCTCGTCGCCCGACTCCGGGTCCGTGCCAACGACGCGCGGCAGCGACATGAGCTGCAGGGCGTCCTCCAGGGTCACCGAGTCCAGGGACTGGGTCTTGAGCAGCGACGCCGTCTTCGGCTTGGGCAGGGCGGCCAGCGCCCGCTTCTTCGCCGCGGCCGAGAGGTCCGGGTCGAGGTCCGGCTCGGGAAGCTGCTCCGTGACGTACGGGCCGTAGCGGCCGTTCTTGGCGATGACCGGGTTGCCCGTCTCGGGGTGCGTGCCGAGCACGCGGCCGTCGTCGGCCCCCGCCGCGAGCAGCTCGCGCGCCTTGGCGACGGTCAGCTCGTCGGGCGCGACGTCGTCGGGCACCGAGGCGCGGGGCGGGGTCTTGCCCTCCTCGACCTCGGCCGCGAGGTCCTCGAGGTACGGGCCGTAGCGGCCCACCCGCACGCGGATGCCCTCGCCGATGTCAACTGAGTTGATCGCGGCGGCGTCGATCTCGCCGAGGTTCGCCACGAGCGCGCGCAGACCGCCGCCGTCGCTGTCCACGCCGAGCTCGTCGGACGTGCCGAGGTTGCCCGGCGCCTCGCCGAAGTAGAACTCCTTGAGCCACGCCACCCGCTCGCGCGACCCGGCGGCGATCTGGTCGAGATCGGCCTCCATGGTGGCGGTGAAGTCGTAGTCGACCAGCCGGTCGAAGTGCTCCTCCAGCAGGCGGATCACCGCGAAGGCGAGCCACGTCGGCACCAGCGCCTGGCCGCGCGTGATCACGTAGCCGCGGTCCTGGATGGTCGAGATGGTCGCCGCGTAGGTGGACGGGCGGCCGATCCCGCGCTCCTCCAGCGCCTTGACCAGCGACGCCTCGGTGTAGCGCGCGGGCGGCGACGTGGAGTGGCCGTCGGCGGTCAGGTCCGTACCGGTCAGCGCGTCACCCTCGGACATCGTCGGCAGGCGAGTCTCCTTGGCCGCCGCGCCCTCGGCCGCCTCGGTGTCGGCGTCCGCACCCTCCTCGTAGGCCGCGAGGAACCCGCGGAACGAGATCACCGTGCCCGACGCCGAGAACACCGCCTCGTTGCCGTCCTGCTCGCCGCCGACGATCGTCGCGCCGAGCCGGACGGACGCCGTCGAACCCTTCGCGTCGGCCATCTGCGACGCGACGGTGCGCTTCCAGATGAGCTCGTACAGGCGGAACTGGTCGCCGCTCAGCTCGCCGGCGACCTGCGCAGGGGTCCGGAACGAGTCGCCCGCCGGGCGGATCGCCTCGTGCGCCTCCTGGGCACCCTTCGACTTGGACTGGTAGAGGCGCGGCGCGCCCGGCACGTACTCGGGGCCGTACAGCTCCGCGGCCTGGCGGCGCGCGGCGCTGGTGGCCTCTGCCGACAGCGACGGGCTGTCGGTACGCATGTAGGTGATGTAGCCGTTCTCGTACAGACCCTGCGCGGTGCGCATGGCCTGACGCGACGACATCCGCAGCTTGCGGCCCGCCTCCTGCTGCAGCGTTGAGGTCGTGAACGGCGCCGCCGGACGGCGCGTGTACGGCTTGGTCTCCAGGCTGCGGACGGAGAAGTCGGCGGCCTGGAGCCCGGAGACGACGGCGGTCGCGGTGGACTCGGAGAGCTGCACGACGCCCGTTCGGACCTTGAGCCGCCCGCGGTCGTCGAAGTCACGGCCCGAGGCGACCTTGGCGCCGGCGAGCTGGGTGAGCCGGGCGCGGAAGGAGGGCTGGCCCGAGGCGGCGCCGCCGTCGTCGGCCACCGCGAACGTACCCGCGACGTCCCAGTAGTCCGCTGAGACGAACGCCATACGCTCGCGTTCCCGCTCGACCACCAGACGCGTCGCCACCGACTGCACGCGGCCGGCGGACAGGCCCTGGCGCACCTTGCGCCACAGCACCGGCGACACCTCGTAGCCGTACAGGCGGTCGAGGATGCGCCGGGTCTCCTGGGCGTCCACGAGGTCCTGGTCCAGCTCGCGGGTGTTCTCCAGGGCGCGGAGGATCGCGTCGCGGGTGATCTCGTGGAACACCATGCGCTTGACCGGGACCTTGGGCTTGAGCTCCTGGATCAGGTGCCAGGCGATGGCCTCGCCCTCGCGGTCCTCATCGGTCGCGAGGAAGAGCTCGTCGGCGTCCTTCAGAGCCTTCTTGAGCTCGCTGACCTTCTTCTTCTTGTCCGCGTGCACCACGTAGTACGGGTCGAACCCGTTGTCCACGTCGACCGAGAACTTGCCGTACGGGCCCTTCTTCATCTCCGCGGGCAGGTCCTTGGGCTGCGGGAGGTCGCGGATATGCCCGACGCTGGCTTCGACCTCGTAGTCGTCGCCGAGGTAGCTCTGGATCTTGCGAGCCTTCGTGGGCGACTCCACGATCACGAGCTTGCGTGCCTGGGACATCCGGTCCTGCCTGCTTCCTGCGGGGTCTGGGGAGGGCGTCGAGCGCCGTTGGAGAGTTCACGGTACGCCAGACACAACGGCTCGCACCCTATCCGGGCCGACAGCCGGTTGCCCGGTGGTCCCGCATGACCGTGGTGATTTTCACCCAAGGCGTGATGAGCGACGTGCCGAGGTGTGATGAACAACGGAGCGTTACACCGGACACACCGTCTCTTCAGCAGCCTCCCCTACGGTGGGGACCATGACGGACCAGACGCTCCCGCTGCCCGATCATCCGCGGCCCGCGCACGGCCGCGTCGTCGGGACGGCGAAGGCGTACCCGCCGCCCGCCGGGCCGGACGGTTCCGCCCAGGACGAGAGCAGCACCCACTACGCGGGTCCCCGGACACCGAGGCGCCGGCCCCGGGCGGCGCCCCGTATCACCGCCGTGATCGTGGCTGCGGTCGCGCTCTGGGCGGTGTGGGCGACGTGGGACACGTTCGTCGCGTCGCCCCTCGGCCAGCGTGCGGACCAGCTCGCGCTCGAGGGCGCGGCGCGCGGTCAGAACACCCTCTGGGAGCTCGCCGAACCGGTGCTCGGAGTGGTGTCGAACTCGTTCATCGGCCTCGGCCTTGCGGCTGCCGTGATCCTCGCGCTGGCCCGCGGCCGGTGGTGGCTCGCCGTGCAGGTCGCGATCCTGGTGGGCGGCTCGAACCTCACCACGCAGGTGCTCAAGCACGCGGTGCTCGACCGGCCCGCGCTGCTCGACGTCCCGCGAGCGGACATCAACACCCTGCCCAGCGGGCACACGACGGTAGCCGCGTCCATCGCGGCCGGGCTGCTCATCGCGGTCCCCCGGCGCTGGCGGCCCGTGGTCGCGGTGGCCGGCGCCGCATACACGGGAGCCACCGGCGTGTCCACGCTGATCGGCCAGTGGCACCGGCCCTCCGACGTCGTCGCCGCGATCCTCGTGGTGCTCGCCTGGGGTGCCGCGGTGTGCGCGCTGAGCTCGCCGTCGTCCCTGGACGCTCCGCAGGACGGACCGCAGCCGGGGACGTCCGGCGCTGCCGCACTGCTGCTGCTCGGCGCGGCCGGCACCGGAGCGCTCGCCGTCGGCGCCCTGGGCAGCGTGCGGGGCGACGGATGGGGCCTGCCGCTGGGTGGGGACCTGACCGCCTACATGGGCGGGATGCTCGGCGTGGTGGCGGTGACGCTGGCCGCGTTCGCGCTCCTCCTCCTGGTCCGCCAGTCGACGGCACGCCCGTGACAGACGCCCGGCCGTCGAGGTAGAGCGCCTGTCCGGGTCTCCCCGGCATCACCAGGAAGTCTCGGGCAGGCGCTCTACGACGGTCGGGCGTCAGGCCGTCACGGGGTCGAGTAGCCGCCCGTGTACGAGCCCGAGCCGGAGTACGAGAGCACACGCCAGCGGTAGGTGCCCGCCGTGCCCGAGTAGCTCACGCTCTCGTCGGGGGCCGAGGTGATCCCCTGTGCGACGTTCGACCACGTGCTGCCGGAGAGCTTCTGCAGGTAGAGGTCGAAGTCGACACCGCTGGGGCCGTCGAGGCAGCCCGTGATGGTGCCCGCCCCGGACGAGAAGCCGCTGCTGCTCGGCTTGTAGGTGGAGGCGCCGCTGCTCAGCGAACCGCTGAACGCCGTCTCCTGGCTCGCGCAGCCCGGAGGCGGCGTGGTGCCACCGCCGCCGGTGAGCAGCGTCACGCTCGCGGCACTGAGGGCCTCGTTCACCGGCTGGAAGTACGTGGTGCCGCCGGAGGAGCAGTTGCCGTTGCCGCCCGACGTCATGCCCTGGGCCTGCGTGCCGGCGAGCAGCGAACCGCCCGAGTCACCCGGCTCCGCGCACACGTTGGTACGGATGAGGCCCGAGACACTGCCCTCCGCGTAGTTCACCGTGGCGTTGAACGCCTGGATCGTGCCGCAGTGCCAGCCGGTCGTGGAGCCCGAGCGGCAGACGGACGCGCCGACGGCGGCCTGGGTCGAGCCCGCGACGTTGACGGTGCCACCGCTGTAGTTGTTGACCGCCCCGATCGGGGTGTCGTCCGAGCCGACGTTCACGTACGCGTAGTCGTTGCCCGGGAACGAGGACACCTGGAAGGTGCCGCTCGGCTGGGTGGTGGTGGCGCCGCGCGAACCACAGTGTCCGGCGGTGACGAAGCCACCGGTGACCGAGAAGCCGACCGAGCAGCGTCCGCCGCCGATGTAGTAGGCGTTGCCGCCGATGACGTTGATGAGGGTGCGCGGCATCGCGGCGACCTCGACCACGGAGACGGCGGAGAGCCCTGCCCGCTCGACGGCGGCGGCGACGGCGCCCTTGGCTCCCTTCGCCACCTCCACGACCACGGAGTTGGACTCGACGTCCACGTAGGAGGCGGCGACCTTGGCGTCCGGAGCAGCCCGGTAGGCCTTGGTGGCCAGCCGCTCGAGCTGGCTCAGCGACTTGTCGACGGTGACTGCGTTGGCACCGGCGGCACGGACCTTGGCGGCTGCTGCCTTGTCGGTGACGGCGACGAACAGCTCGCTGCCGTCCACCCACGCCCCGGCGTAGCCGGTCTCGAGGGCCTTGACGATGGTGTGCTGCTTCTCGGACAGCGCCTTGTCGATCTTGATGCGGTCCACCGCCTGCGCGGTGGTGAGGCCGAGGTCGCGCTCCATCGCTGCGACCATGCCGGGGGCGTAGCCGGCAACGGAGGGCTTGTCGGAACCGGCGGCAGTGCCTGCGGTAGCGGCGGTGATGCTGGCGGCGAGGAGCGTCGCAGCGGCTGTGGCCACGGTGATCGCTCTGAAGGATGTGCGTCTCATGTCCAGCGACTCCTTGTCGTCGGGGCAATGAATTCACCCAGTGCGGCAAAGCGTAGGGTCGCGTCCAGGAAACTCCCAGATACCGATTAGGACATATCGGAGCAATATGCGGGCATGCCGAAGAGCGGATAGGGGATGGCCCTATCCGCCCCTCGGACGAGGAAGTGCCGCACTAGCGGGGTTGGATCACCTCGTCAGCAGGGACACACCGGCGGCGCTCAGCGCCTCGCCCACCGGCTGGAAGTACGTGGTGCCACCGGAGGAGCAGTTGCCCGAACCGCCGGAGGTCATGCCCTGGGCCTGGGTGCCGGCGAGCAGCGAACCGCCCGAGTCGCCCGGCTCGGCGCAGACGCTGGTCCGGATGAGGCCGGAGACGCTGCCCTCCGCGTAGTTCACGGTCGCGTTGAGCGCCTGGATGGTGCCGCAGTGCCAGCCGGTCGTGGAGCCCGAACGGCAGACCGTCGCGCCGACCGCGGCCGCGGACGAGCCCGAGACGTTCACGGTGCCGCCGTTGTAGTTGTTGACCGAGGCGATCGGGGTGTCGTCGGAGCCGACGTTCACGTACGCGTAGTCGTTGCCCGGGAACGAGGACACCTGGAAGGTGCCGCTCGGCTGGCTGGTGGTGGCACCGCGCGAACCGCAGTGGCCCGCGGTGACGAAGCCGCCGGTGGCCGCGAAGCCGACCGAGCAGCGGGAGCCGCCGATGAAGTAGGCGTTGCCGCCGATCACGTTGATGAGCGTCCTGGGCCGCTCCGCGGCGGTGGACAGTGTGACGGCGGAGGCGGGCACGCCCGCCTCGGCGACCGCGGCGGCGACGTCCGCCTTGGCGCCCCGGACCACGTCGATGACGATCTCGTTCGTCTCGACGTCCACGTAGTACGAGGCGACGTCGGACTCGGACAGCGCGCCGTCGAGGTCCGCCGTCCACGCGTCGAGCGCCGCGAGCGAGTTCTTCACGGTCACGGGAGTCGCTCCGGCCGCGCGTACCGCGGCCGCGTCGGCGGCGTCGGTCACCGCGACGTGCAGCTCGTCGGTGCCCTCGACCCACGCGCCGGCGTAGGACGACGCACCGAGCGACCTCTCCAGGCTCCGCTGCGTTCCCGCCAGGGCCTCCTGCGCCTTGATCTGCGCCACGGCCTCGGCGGTGCTCAGGCCGAGGTCGCGCTCCATCGCGGCGACCATGCCAGGGGCGTACCGCGCCGCGGCCTCGGCGTCGGGCTGGGCGGCTGCGACGGCGTTGATGGTGCCGGCGAAGAGGCCCACGGTGGCGGTTGCCACGGCGAGACCCCGGAGGGAAGTACGACTCATCTCAGCGACTCCTTGTGTCGGAGAGCAGGTGAAAAGACCACCTGAGGGCGACTATTCACCCGTGCGCTCAACCTAGGAGGAGTCGGACGTCACGTACAGATCACACTCAGGTCATACATATTTCATATGGAGTGCAAACCGGCCGGACGTCAGATCAGCCCCTACCTGTATCGGCTGACCCTGCGGTTCCGCTCCGGCTCAGCCGAGCATCCCGTACATCGCCAGCCACTGTTCGTACTGGGGGCTGCGCCGCACGGCGTCCCGGTGCGCACGGTGCGCGGCGCCCTCGACGGCCTCCAGGTCCACACGCAGGTCGGCGTCGTGCCGCCAGCCCAGGTAGTGCGTGCGCCGCAGGGGCGCCCCGGTGAGCGGCACCGTCACCACGCCCGGCGGGTCGAGCTGCCCGGGCTCCACGAGCGCGACGGCGCGCCCCGCCCGCACCTGGTCGACGGCGATGGTCCACTCGGCCTCGCCCATGCCGCGCGGGGTGAACCCCGCGCGCACGCACGCGGACACGAAGCACTCCTCGAGGCAGCCCTGGGAGGGCACGCAGAGCCACTGCTCCTCGGCCAGCTCGGCGAGCGAGACCTCCGGCTTGCCCGCGTACGGGTGGTGCTCATCGATGAGGACGAACATCGGGTCGGTGCAGACCCGGGTCCACGCGACCTCACCCGCGGACGGCGGTGACACGTCCGAGCACATCCCGACCAGCCCGACGTCGATGGTGCCCCGAGCGAGCCGGGACGCCACGTCGTCGGCGAGATGGGGCATGGCCGTGGTGACCTGGGCGCCGGGTATGGCGATGTGGAGCTGGTTGACGAAGAGGCCGCCCAGCGCGGTGCCGGTGATGCCCACCCGGACCGTCTCACCCTTTGCCACGTCACCGTTGACGAGGCGTTCGGCGTCGTCGGCGAGGGCCGACATCGCCGGGAGCAGCACGCGCGCGTGCCGCAGTATCAGCTCACCGAGCTCGGTCGGGCGCGCACCGAAGCGGTCGCGGACGAACACGTTCCCGCCCAGCGACCGGTCGATGCGGTTGAGCTGCGCAGTCAACGCCGGCTGCGCGATGCCGAGAGCAGCGGCCGCCTTTGTGACGCTGCCCGACTCGGCAACAGCGACGACCATCCTCAAGTGCCGCATGTCGAGTTCCACACGGTGGAAAATATCTGTCATAGCACCAGATGTCTCTGTTCTGAACAAGATTTATCGGTGCGCGCGACCGAAAGTTACGTCCGCGAAACGGATGGACCACCTACAGCGGGGCTGATGATGGCCTTCTTGCGTCATTCTGCAAGGAAACCGTCACGAACCAGACGGCGGACAGCCGGGAGAAGCTCTGCGGCAAGGTCGCCGACCGGGACGTCGAACAGTGACGCGAGGGCTCCGACGATCTGCCCCACCGACAGCTCGCCGTCGCACGCACCCACCAGCGCGGCGAGCGGGCTCGACGCCTGCACACCACGCCCCAGGCCGTCCCCCTGCCGCAGGATGACGATGTTCGGGTCGGCGGCGCCGGGCGTCAGATAGCGCTCCTCGGTGATGTCGGCGGCCGTGACCAGGCGCGACGCGGCGAGCGCCGCGTCGTCGCGCGCCGCGAGCCAGTCGTGGCCCGCGAGGCTGCGCGCGATGTGCGCGCCGAGCGGCTGCCGGACCGAACCCGTGTGCTCCTCCAGGCGCCGCAGCGTGGCCGGACCGGACAGCGGACGACGAAGGGTCACCAGCCCGAAGCCGACCGCCTCGACGTCCCGGGACTCGAAGTCGTCGAGCCATGCGCCGTAGGCCGCTGCCCAGGCGTCCGGCTCGCGGTCGGCGGTGGTGCCGCCGTCCCGGATCCACGTCTCGGCGTACTCGGCGGGGTCGAGGACCTCGCGCTGGATGATCCAGCCGTCCAGGCCCGCGTCGTCGAGCCATGCGCCGACCCGTTCGGTCCACGGCTCACCCCTGCGGTGCTCCCAGTTGCCGAGGAGCTGCGCGGTGCCACCCGGCGCGAGCACGTCGCCCACGTGGAGGATCAGGTCCCGCACCAGGTCGTCGCCGGCCCTGCCGCCGTCGCGGTACTCGTAGTCGCCGAGCGCGTCGGCGAGCGCTCGCCCCGCCGCCCCGGCGTGCGGGGTGATCACGAACGGCGGGTTGGAGACGACGAGGTCGAACTGCTCCCCCGCGACCGGCTCCAGCATCGACCCGTGCCGCAGCTCCAGCTCCGTCCCGCCCCGGGTGTTCAGCGCGGCGTTGAACGCCGCGAAGGCCAGCGCCCGCCGCGAGATGTCCGTCGCCACCACGTGCTGCGCGTGCCGCGCCGCGTGCAGGGCCTGGATGCCGCAGCCGGTACCGAGGTCGAGCACCCTGCCCGTCGGGCTGCGCACCGTCACCTGCGCGAGCGTGAGGGAGGCACCGCCCGCGCCCAGCACGTGGTCCGTGGCCAGGCGTCCGCCGGTGACGAGCTCGCCGAGGTCCGAGGCGAGCCACCAGCTCGCGTCGCCGAAGGCGTCCACCGAGGAGTAGGGGCGCAGGTCCACGACGGCGTACACCTCGTCGTCGTCCCCCGTGCCCTGGGCGGCGACCAGGCCGAGGCGCTCCGCACCCGCGGTCCCCGTCCCGGGCAGCGCCCGGTCGAGGGCCGAGCGCGGCACGGCCCCGCCCAGGAGGAACAGGCCCGCGAGGGTGGCCAGCGGGTCGGGCCGCGACGACGGCGTGGCACCCAGCGCGGCCAGCGCACGGCGAGCCGGCAGGGACTGTTCGCGGTGCAGCGCCGCGGAGGCGACCGGGCCCAGCAATCGCTCGACACCGTCGACGTCGTAGTCGGAGGCGACCAGGTCGTCATGGAGGGAGTCGACGAGGGCACGGTCGGTCACGGGAGGCAGCACGGACCTATCCTGCCCGCAGACGCCCGCCCGTCACCACGCGGGAGGCCTACCCGCGGCAGTTGGAGGCCACGAACTCCTGCACACGCCGGGACGCCTCGACCATCGCCTCGGTGTCGAGCTCCTGCTGCGCCCCGCCCACCGCGTCGCTCACAGCGGGGCCGTCGGTCGCCTTCACCTTCTCGATGTTGTTGGCGACCGTCGAGTAGTACGTGAAGGCGATCGCCCAGTCCCCTGCGATCGCCTCGGGCGGGGTGACGCCCTGCAGGGCGTTGCGGGCGTTGATGAATCCCTTGCGCAGGGTCTCGGGCTGGTCCTCGACCATCGCCGACTGCGCGTTGGCTGCCTGTGTCCACGCCATCTGTGTCTGGGCGCACGATGCGGCGTCCGTGGTGGAGAGCGCCGTTTCGCCGCCCTGGAGGGTGGTCATCCCCCAGCCGGTGCCGAGGCCGAGCGCTGCGGCGGTCACGCCGGCGAGCACCAGCACGAGCGTCTTGTCCAGCAGCTTCGGCAGACCCCGGCTCAGGGTTCGCTTGATCCGCTTCTGCTGCGCGGTGTCGGGGGCCGACAGGCGGCCCTTCGGGCGCTGCTTGCCCGCCTTGCGCGACTCGGTCTTTCTCGACTCGGACTTTCTCGGTTCGGCCTTGTGCGGATCGGCCGTGCGCGGCTCCGGCTCGCCCGGCCCGGCGAGCAGGGCGTCGCCAGGCTCGGCCACATCGGGACGGTGCACCGTGCCTGCCTCGTCCGGCAGCGCCTCGGCCTGGTAGTCGTCCTCGGCCACCGGGACCGGGTTCAGCGGGAAGCCACCGGCCGGGGTGGGCGCGGACTCCGACTTCGGCGCACCCTTCGTGCCGGACTTCGCGCCCTTGCCCTTCGACCGCGACTTCACGGCCTTGCCGCTCTTGCCACCCGCGTTCTTGCCCCGGCCGCGCGTCACGGCGGGTTCGGCGGCCGCTACGGAACCCCATGGATTGGCGTCGCCGTCGCTCTCGCCGTCCGCGATGACGGGCGGCGGCACGTGTCCCCATGGGGTGCCTGTCGTGTCGTCGACAGGGGTGGGATCCGCAGGGGCACCGGCACCCGAGGCACTGCCCCAGGGGATCGGTGCTGGCTCGCTCTGCGCGAGACTCTCGGCCCACTCGAGGGCGCTGGCCCCGGGCGCGGCCTCTCCGGCCGCGAGGCTCTCCGCCCACGTGAGCGCATTCGATGCGGGGGGACCACCAGCGCGAGACGCAGCACGACCACCCCGCGAACCCTTGCGCCGTGTCGCACTCATAGCCGCGCACTTTACCCGCTCGTCCCACCGGCGCAGCAGGGGCAATCGTGTGATACGTGGCGAACTGGGGGTGAAGTTGCTACAGGTTCAGGTAGTTGATGCTCGACCAGAACACCACGACGATGACCGCGACGATTCCGATCGCGAGCGACAGGAGCCCCCAGTTGCGCGCGCGGCGCGACGCTTTCCTGGACTTGTCGTGCTCCTGGGCCTTCCACAGGGCATTCACGCGCAGCGCGCTCACCAGTGCGACCAAACCCGTCGGCGGGAAGC
Organism: Promicromonospora sp. NPDC060271; assembly: GCF_042726755.1. Taxonomy (NCBI): domain Bacteria; kingdom Bacillati; phylum Actinomycetota; class Actinomycetes; order Micrococcales; family Promicromonosporaceae; genus Promicromonospora; species Promicromonospora sp. NPDC060271. The sequence continues at coordinate 15,145 of NZ_JBHXBG010000073.1, forward strand.
AGAAAATTGTCACCAGGACGGCGAACACGAGATACGTCCGCGGCGGATACTGCAGCTGCGCGGGGTACGTGTGGACGTTGACGTGCACCGGCGAACGCGACCCGCCCGGGACCGCGGGCGGCAGGGCGGAGCTGCTCATGGACGCCTCCCTCTTCTGTGTAAAGGGAGAACTTAGTCCACTTTCGGCGATTTGTTGAATGTGCTGGTCAGCCGGGTATTTTGCGCAGTACCTCACGATAGAAATGCACGCCGCGGCCCAAGGAATCAACGCTCACGTGCTCGCCCACGCCGTGAATCGACTGCCGCTGAGCGCGTGACAGAACGAACGGGCTGAACCGATAGACGTGGTCGCTGATGGGGGTGAAGGTGCGCGAGTCGGAGGCCGTGAGCAGCACGTAGGGCACCACCACCGCGTCGGGATACGACGCGCCGATCGCCTCGCTGAGCAGGGTGAACTGCTGGCTGTCCGTCGGCGAGACCTCGCTGGGCTCGCTGCTCTGCACCACCTCGAGCACGACCTTCTTGTCGCCGATGACCCGGCGCAGCCGCGCGACCGTCCGGTCCACCGTCTCGCCGAGCGCCACCCGGACGTCCAGGCGAGCACGAGCCGACGACGCCGCCACGTTCGCCCCCGCGCTCCCCTGGAGCTCGGTGACCGCGACGGTCGTCCGGACCAGGGCCGCGGCCTCCGGACCGCCTCCGGCGAGCAGCCAGGCGGCGACCTTGCGCAGGGGCCCGGCGGCCAGCCTGGTCGCCACCTTGAGCCCCAGGCCTTTCGCACCGCTCACACCGGGCGCGACGCGGTCCAGCATCTGAGCCGTCGGCGCGTTGACCTTCGCCGCGAAGCGATGGCGGGTGACCCGTGTGATCGCACGGGCGAGACGCGTCGTGGCCGACTGCTTGCCTGGCACGGCGGCATGCCCGCCGACGTCGGAGGTGTACAGGTTGACGCCGACGAGGCCCTTCTCCGCGACCCCCACCATCGCCGCCTGCCGGCTCAGCCCCGGGAAGGCGTCCGTCACGACGCCGCCGCCCTCGTCGATCACGAGCCATGGGCGCACACCGAGCTCGTACAGGCGCCGGACGGCGATCTGCGCGGACTCGCCCGCCGTCTCCTGGTCCGCACCGAAGAACAGCCAGATGTCCCGCTCGGGCACGAAACCGTCGCCGAGCAGCGTCTCGACGGCGTCGAGCAGGGCGACGAGCCCACCCTTGTCGGCGAGCGTGCCGCGGCCGTGCACCACCCCGTCGCGGATCTCGCCGGAGAACGGGTTGGTCGGCCAGTCCGCGGCCTGGACCGGTGCGACGTCCTGGTGGGCCATGAGGACCACGGGGAACGGGTGCAGCACGTCCTGCCGCCCGCGGCCCGGCCACCGGTAGAGCAGACCGTGGTCACCCGCCGGCTCGCTCTGCAGGGCGTGCACGCGGGGATAGAACGCCGCCAGCGCCGCCCGGTGCCTGGCGAACGACTCGTGGTCGACGTGCTGCGGGTCCCACGACGAGACGGTGGGGATCTGCACGAGCGAGGACAGGTGCGACGCGGCGATGTGACCGGCCGAGGCGTGCCGCTCGCCGTACGGCTCCGAGGAGGCGAAGGCCGACGAGCCCTTCCGGTCGCCGAGCACCGCGTCCGGAGCGGCGGGCTGCTCCGCGACCGGCCGCGCCTGCTGCGCCGTCGTGTCACCGGACGCCGCACGCGGGGCCTGTGTCCGGCGCCCGTCGGACGTCGTGGACGCGGACCGCGCGGGCGAGCTGACCGGGCGCGTCGCCGACAACGAGGCAGGGGACGTCGCCCCGCGCGGCTCGGCGGCGGACCCGGGCCTCGGCCCGGGTGCCGGCTCGGCGGCGGGTTCGGCGGACGGTGCCGCAGCCGGCTGGACTGCCGCCTTGGCGATCATCTCGGCCGTGACCTGAGGGATGGCCTCGGTCGGGTCGATATCGGCGCTCACGGGACCTTCTCCTGCTCCGGGTGTCCCACGAAGGGGGCTCCTGCGTGGGGGCTCTCGTCGGCGCCCGCGGACCGCGGAGCGTTCGGGAGCACAACACCGCAGACGATAGCGGTAGCACCCGGTTTTCCCCATACCTCCGGTAATGCTGGACAGCGCAGCACCCGACCCCCGCGGTGGTCACTCCGCGGTGGTCACCGTGCGGCCCAGTGGATGGCCGTCGCCGCCTGGCTCAGGCCGCCCCGCGGATGGGTACGGAAGAAGACCGAGGTGCCGAACACGAACGCCCGCGCATGTCCTACTTTGCCGGATACCGCGGCGGCCTGCCCAATGACGGAGCCCCGCCCGCCCGGTTCCCTGGTCAGGGGCCAGTACCCGGCGCGGAGGCCGCCGTAGGTCAGCTCGGCGGACGTCCCGTCGCCCAGGTCGGTGAACCAGACGGCGGGGTAGACGAAGCCGTGGTCCTGCGGGTGGTCGTCCAGCACCTCGCCAGGGGTCCTGGTGGCCATGATGCCGTTGCTCGCCGGGTCACCGGTCATCGCGGTGCCGCTGACCAGCCCGTACGACTCCGCGGCGGCGAACGCGCCCGCTCCGCGGCCGACGATGGCGCCGTCGTCGTGCAGCCAGGCGAGGACGCGTGTGTGACCCGCCGAACCCACGCGCAGGTCCAGGGACGAACCGATCCACAGCACGTCGGCGTCCTCGAGCCCGGTGGGGTCGCCACGGGCCGCGCGCGCCTCGATCTGGGCCGCCGAGACGGGCACCAGGTCGTCGAACCCGAGCGCCAGGAGCGACAGCCGGTCGTCCTGGTTGCCCGCGTACGCGACGGTCAGGTCCTCGCCGCGCTCGCCCGCTGCGTACTCGGCCCGCGAGACGGTCCCGAAGGAGATGCCGTACCGGTCCGCGACGGCGCGTGCGGCGCGCAGCCCGCGCGGTCCGACCGCGGCTCGCCCGTCCGCAGTCAGCCGGACGGTCACGCCCTGCCCCAGGAGGTCGTTGAGGGCGCGGTGGTCCTGCACTCCTGCCACGTCGAAGGCGACGTACCTCGCCCCCTCCGGGACGCTCCCGCGCGGAGCCCCACGGCGAACCGGGACGGTCCGTCCCACCGGGTCGTCGGAGGTGACGCCCACGCGGTCCACCGTCGCGCCCCAGAGGTAGGCCGGCGACCACGCGGAGACGTCGTACATGGCCGGGACGTCGTCCGAGATGTCCGAGCCGGGCGCGAGCAGCGTGTTCGCCAGCCCACGCAGGGGCTGGTGCAGGTCGACCACGTACGAGCCCGCCGGGTAGGTGGTGCCCGCCAGACGCGTGGGCGCGGCCAGCCGTTCCACCTCGACGCCGTGGAACAGCAGCGCGTCCACCAGGTCCTCGGCGTCCGACGCCGACCGCTGGCCGGAGCCGACCGGGATCACGTACGCGCGCGGGAGACGTACCGCGCCCTGGTCGTCGGCCTCGTCCCAGAGCGGCTTCCACTCGTCCGGTCCGGGGACCGCGCCGATGTTCTCTTTGGTCAGCGCGACCTTGGGCGCCCCGGCCAGCCCGCGGCGGAACAGCTCGGCCTGGTCGGCGAGCATCGAGTCCGAGCTGCTGTGGACGTAGTCGATCATCGATCGCATGACGGTGGCCGCCACCTCGGTGTTCACCGTCGCGTCCGCCCGCGGGGTGGTGCTGCCCGTCGGGTCGATCGGCAGCTCGACCGTGCTGGACACGGCGCCGTGGAGGAGCGCGTACTGCGCGGTGAAGACCGGCGGGTAGTCGTCCCAGCCCGACGGCGTGTCCCGGTACGGGATCTTGATGGACCCCGTGTTCCCTGCCACGACCTGGCCCGTTTCCCGGTCGTAGTAGGTGTTGCCGTCGATCCCGGCAGCGACGACGTCGTCCTCCACCTGGCGGGCTATCGCGTAGGCGTGCGGGAGGAAGAGGTCGTACTCGTAGTTCTCGCCGTGCGGCGGGCCGGCCGGCTCGACCTGGAGCACGTCGGTGTAGCCGTGGAAGTCCCCCGCGAACAGCGGCTGCACCGCCTGCGCCGTGCGCACGTACGAGCGCGCCTCCGGCGTGGCGAGCGTGACCATGTCGCGGTTGGCGTCGAGGCCGAGGGCCGTCGAGCGTGTCGCGCGCGTGCGGCCGTCGGGGTTGAGCGTGAGGCTGAACACGAGCCGGTGCTGCTCCAGCAACCTCTTCGTCGCGACGTCGCCGGCCGTGGCGAGGCGTTCGACGACCCGCAGCGCGGCGTCGGTGCCCTCCCACTCGTCGCCGTGGATGTTCGCGCTGATCCAGATGGGCGTCTTGTAGTCAGTCAGCAGCTCGCGGTTCCGCAGGGCCGCGCTCGGCCGCTCCCTGATCTCCTCGCGCCACGCCGTCTGCCGGGCCGTCTCCGACCGGCGTTCGGGCGCCGTCACCGTGACGAGGTAGAGGTCGCGCCCCTGGGTCGACCTGCCCACCACCTGCGTGGAGACCCGGTCGCTCCGCTCCATCAACCTGGTCAGGTGGGGCGCGAGGTCCGCATGGCTCACGGTGCCGTTCAGCTCGGTGGCCTCCGCCGCGTCCGGCGGGAAGACGCGCAGCTCCGGCTGGTACGGGTAGGACGTAGGCATGCGCAGCGGGTCGCCGCCCCGCGCAGGCAGCGGCGCCGGCGGATCGGCCGGGCGGTCCTCGGAGTCCGCCGTCGGACCCGCCAGGATGTTCGCCTCGATGCCCCGGCCGAGCCCCGCCGCCAGCCCTGTGACCGCGTGCCCCGCCACGAGCGCACCGGAGGACTGCGCGGCTGCAGGTGTGGTCAGCGACCCCGCCACCAGGGCGACGCCGGTCAGCGCGGCGCCCGTCAGGACGGCGAGTGAACGAGTACGAACGAGCAAGAGGTGCCTCCCCAGCGGCAAGTCGGCCAATTCTGGCCCACGGCCCGGGCAAACCGGAACAAAACACAGAGTCTGCTACGTGGTCCCCCGCGGACGACGCCGCCCAGAATGCCGTTTGACCTGGCGGTCGCCCGGCGGTGCACTGTGGTGATGAGCACCGAGCGATGGACCGCCGCAACTGTCTACCCCGACATGTGGACAGACCCCGACGACGACCCGCGCGAAGCGCTGGCGCATCCGGTCGGGGAGAAGGAGACCCTCTGGAACTATCTCAAGCACTACCGGATCACGCTGGAGATGAAGTGCGACGGGCTCGACGCCGAGCAGCTCGCGCGGCGCTCCGTGCCGCCGTCGACCATGTCGCTGCTCGGACTGGTGCGGCACCTGGCAAAGGTGGAGCACGGCTGGTTCCAGGAGGTGCTTGCCGGCCGGGCCGACCTGCCGCCGCTCTACGAGTCGACGGCGGAGCAGCCCGACGCGGACTTCGACGGCGCCGTCGCGGACCCCGCCGTCGTCGAGGAGGCCTGGGCGACGTGGCGGCACGAGGTGCGGGAAGCCGACGCGTGGATACAGGCGCTCCCCGAGGACGGTCTCGGCCGGACCGTCCAGCGCAGGGGCAAGGAGATCCCGGTCCGCGACGTCCTGGTCCACATGGTCGAGGAGTACGCCCGCCACGTGGGCCACGCCGACCTGCTGCGCGAGTGCATAGACGGCCGGGTAGGCCAGTAGCGAGGTGCGCGAAGCAGAGCGCCTGTCCGTGTCTCCCGGCTTGACCCGGGGAGACACGGACAGGCGCTCTACTTCGCTGACCTCGCTCTACCCCGGCGTCAGACGACCGCTTCCGCGCGGTCCTGCTCCGCCTGCTGCTCCGAGTCGACGCGCGAGGCCCGCATGCGGGACCAGATCACGGCACCGAACGCCACGGCCGCCGCCACGAGGGCGATGCCGATCCGGAGCACGTGGTTGGCGTCCGCAGGGATGCTCATCGCCACGACCGCCGGGGCGATCAGCAGGGCGACCAGGTTCATCACCTTGATCAGCGGGTTGATCGCCGGGCCGGCGGTGTCCTTGAACGGGTCGCCGACGGTGTCGCCGATGACCGTCGCGGCGTGGGCGTCGGAGCCCTTGCCGCCGTACTTGCCGTCCTCGACGATCTTCTTCGCGTTGTCCCAGGCGCCGCCCGAGTTGGCCAGGAAGATCGCCATGAGGACGCCCGTGCCGATGGCACCGGCGAGGAACCCGGCCAGCGGCCCCACCCCGAGGCCGAAGCCGACGGCGATGGGCGCGAACGCCGCCAGCAGACCCGGCGTGACGAGCTCGCGCAGCGAGTCCCGCGTGCAGATGTCGACGACCTTGCCGTACTCGGGGCGCTCCTCGTACGTCATGATGCCCGGGTGCTCGCGGAACTGGCGGCGCACCTCGAACACGATGGCGCCGGCGGCGCGCGTGACGGCGTCGACCGCGAGCCCCGAGAACAGGAACACGGTGGCCCCGCCGAGGATCACGCCGACGAGGGTGACCGGCGAGATGATGTCGTAGCTGAGCATCGAGGTCACCAGCCCGGTGCCGACGTTCCCGACCTGCGCGAGCGCGTGGGACACGGCGTCGGCGTAGGAACCGAACAGCGCGGTGGCGGCGAGCACCGCCGTCGCGATCGCGATGCCCTTGGTGATCGCCTTGGTGGTGTTGCCGACGGCGTCCAGGTCGGTCAGGATCTGTGCGCCTTCCTCGTCGACGTCACCGGACATCTCGGCGATGCCCTGCGCGTTGTCGCTCACCGGGCCGAACGTGTCCATCGCGACGATGACGCCGACAGTGGTGAGCAGGCCGCAGCCCGCCAGCGCGACCAGGAACAGCGCGAGCGGCACCGAGCCGCCGGCCAGCAGGAACACGCCGCAGATCGCGGCGGCGATGATGCCGGCCGTGTAGACGGCCGACTCGAAGCCCACGCCGATACCGGAGAGGACGACGGTCGCGGCGCCCGTCCGGGAGGTCGCTGCCACGTGCAGCGTCGGCTTCTTGTCGGTACCGGTGAAGTAGCCGGTCACCCACAGGATGACGCCGGCGAGGACGACGCCGATGAGCACGGCGAGCGCGGAGACGACGCGCGGGTCCGCGGTGACACCCGAGAGGTCAGCCGTGCCGGGCACCTGGTCGAACGACGACGGCAGGTAGGCAAAGGCGGCGATCCCGGCCAGCACGGCACCGACGACCGCGGAGATGTAGAACCCGCGGTTGATCGCGGCGAGCCCGCTCTCGGCCCCACGGATCCGGGTGATGAAGACGCCGAGCAGCGCGACCAGCGCGCCGATCGCGGTGACGATCAGCGGGAACACGAGGCCCTGCTCGCCCATGGCGGCCTTGCCCAGGATGAGGGCGGCCACGAGGGTCACGGCGTAGGACTCGAAGAGGTCGGCCGCCATGCCTGCGCAGTCGCCGACGTTGTCGCCCACGTTGTCCGCGATGGTGGCGGCGTTGCGCGGGTCGTCCTCAGGGATGCCCTGCTCGACCTTGCCGACCAGGTCGGCGCCGACGTCGGCCGCCTTGGTGAAGATGCCGCCGCCGACACGCATGAACATGGCGAGCAGCGCGGCGCCGAAGCCGAAGCCCTCCAGCACGGCCGGGGCGTCGACGTCGTACACGAGCACGACGAGCGCGGCGCCCAGCAGGCCGAGGCCCACCACGGACATGCCGACGACACCGCCGGTGCGGAACGCGATGCGCGCACCCTCGGCGCGGCCGCCGGGACGCGTGGCGGCCGCGGCGACGCGGACGTTCGCCCGCACCGCCAGCCACATGCCCAGGTAGCCGATCGCCGCGGAGAACCCGGCGCCGAACAGGAACGCGATGGATCGGCCGACCCGCACGCCGCCTTCGCCCGGCAGCAGGAAGAGCAGCGCGAACACGACGGCCGCGAACAGCACCAGGGTGCGGAACTGCCGCTTCAGATAGGCGGAGGCGCCCTCCTGGACGGCCTGGCCGATGTCCTGCATCTTGGCGGTCCCATCAGGCGCGGCGAGCACCTGGCGGCGCAGCACGAACGCGCACACCAGGGCGGCGGCCGCGATGACGGCGATCACCGCCACCGTGGTGTAGCTCCCTGCGCCGAAAACAATGCCGTCTTCGAGCATTCGTCCTCCTCGACGAGCTCCGGGGATGTACCCCAGAAAGTGTGTTGCCCTGCACGGGGTTGACCCGTGCAAGGCCTAATGCGTCCCACCGGCAACGTCGATGGCGGGAAGAAGCCAGAGTCTACCCACATGTGACGCCAGTCACTATGTCGGCGGGGTCGTCTAGCGGAGCCCCGCACCGGTTGTGAGCTCGCGGATCTCCTGGAGCAGCCGCGCGGCATCCGTGAGGTCCGGCAGCACGACGTCGGCGCCCGCCTCGACGAGCCGGTCCGCCGGCGTCGTGCCGGATGCCACCGCGATCACGCGCGCGCCGCCCTCGAGCCCGGTGCGCACGTCCTCGAGCGAGTCCCCGACGATCACCGTGTTGCCGACGTCGAACACGCCGCCGTACCGCTCGCCCGCGCGGCCCTGCGCCACCGCCACGAGGGCGGGCCGGTGCGCGTCGTCGGACGAGAAGCCGCCCACCGCGGCGTCCACGTACCGGTCCATGCCGAAGACCCGCAGCTTGATCAGGGCGTTCGCCTCGAGATTGCCCGTGAGGACGGTCGTCACCAGGTCGGGCTCCGCCGCGACCGCCTTGAGCGCCTGCATGGCCCCGGGCAGGACGGAGCCGAGGTTCCGCACGTCCTCGGTGTGCGCGGCGAAGCGCAGCGGCACCGCCTCGAGCATCCGGGGCAGCAGGGCCTCCACCTCGTGGGCGCCGACCCCGTTGTCCTCCAGGAGCCCGCGGATCGCCAGCGGCATCGTCACGCCGGTGCCCTTCGCCGGGAGGCGTTCGGCGGGTCGTCCCACGACCTCGGCGAACGCCTCCCGGTATGCGGTCCGGTCCACCTCCCCGACGTAGACGAGCGTCCGATCGATGTCCCAGAGCACCAGGGCCCTGGCGTCACCGCCGGTGGTGACCGGTGCCGTCACGACGTGAGTGCCGCGATCCGCTCGGTCAGCACCCGGGCGCCCACCCCGGACCGGCGCGACGAACCGCCGCGCCGGAGGTCGGCCGACAGGTCACGCAGGTGCTCCCGCAGCCGCGCGGACTGCACGGTCTCCGCGATGCTCACCGCCTCTTCGCCGGTGGCGCACGCGGCGTCGAGGTCGCCGGCCCTGGCGTGCGCCTGAGCCGCCCGGCTCAGGAACAGCCCGTGCGTGCGGCGCTCCCCCGCGCGCTCGGCCTGGATCGCATGCCGGAAGCTCTCGACGGCTCGCGCCGTGTTGCCGAGCGCCAGGTGCGCCGAGCCGGACTGCCCGTGGATCTCGCCCTCGTTCATCCAGTACAGCCAGTGCGGGTCGTCCTCGCCGCGCCCGCGGGCGCACAGCTCCGAGGCCTCGCCGAGGGCCCGGCGCGCCGCCTCACCCTCGCCCGCCGCGGCGTGGCCGCGAGCCTGGCGCGTGAGCAGGGTGGCCGCCAGGTGGGGTGCGTCGAGACGGGCGATCCGGCGTCGGCCCGCCTCGGCGGCGCGGACCGCGTCGCGCGGGTCGCCGCTGGAGTAGCCGTGGATCGCGAGGTAGGACAGCGCACCCGCGCCGAGCCGGTCGTCGGCCGCGGCGTGCGCGGCGCGCAGACCGGCCAGCATGTAGGCACGAGCCGTGTCGGTGCGGCCTGCGTCGAACGCGAACCAGCCCGCCTGCGTGGCGGTGTCAGCGGCGACGGCGGCGAGCTTGCGGCCTGTGACCTCGTCGTACGTGCTGCGCTCCAGGACGCGGACCACCAGGGCGAGGTGGGCGCGGGCCAGGTCGGCCACCGCCCCGCTGCCCGAGCCCTTGTCCATGACGCGCAGCTCGTCGAGCGTGCCCTGCAGGTGGCCGCAGAGCTCGAGCGAGACGCGGGTGCCCGTTGTCGCACGGCGCAGCGGCTCGGCCTGCTCGGCGTCCCAGCTCTGGATCATCGAGTTCAGCGCGATGCCGGACGCCGGACGCGGCGTGTCGGTCCCGGCGGCCTCGCTCATCGCAGTGGCCGAGACAGGGCCGTTGGCGTCCGTCGGCAGCCAGTCCGCCGTGTTGTCGGCGACGTGCGCCAGGCGGAGAGCGGTGAGCATGCGGTCGGCGGTCCACGGCAGCGCCGGGTCGGGGGCCGTCGGCGTCACCGGCTCCGGCACCGCTGCGGCCTGACCGGACGCGGCGGTGCGTGCGGGAGCTGCGGCGTCGGGCAGCGGGCTGATCCCCGGGAGGGGGAGGCGGACAAGGTCCGGCGGCGTGCCGAGGCCCGTGAGGAACTGGACGACGCGGGAGACGTCGGTGAGGCGGCGGTCACCGCACTCGAGCATCGACAGGTAGGACTGGCTCAATCCGGTCAGGGCCGCCACGTCCTCCTGACGAAGCGGGACGAGCTGCCGCACCATGCGGCTGACCTGCCCGAAGTCCCAGTCCGCAAGCGCTGACCGGACGGCTTCGTCCTGCCAGACCCGCGGCGGCACGCTGGGCAGTGAGACCACGGGCACTGACTCGGTGCGCCTGCACGCGGCGCAGCGAGCTTCGGAGTTGTAGCGGCTGAGTACACAACCACATCGGGCACAAGTGCGAACGGTGGCACGAGGCAACGGGGGCTCCTGGGGTCCGGCATTTCTCTTTTGCCGAGGTTACGGCTCGGATGACCACAGTGGTATCACCCCCCTGAGGTCACTGCATCCGGACGGTACTAGGTATTTTCTTCCAGACCGACGGCCAACTTAGAGCGTACGTTTTCGCAGGTCAGCCGGGATCTTTTTTGGACAAACGTCCAACTCGCGCCCGAATTACGTAAATTGTAGACCCGGACAGAACCAACGAAACATGCATAAGCCCAGGTCACTCCGATTAACCGTGCTAGCGGCCCGTTCCGGGAGGATTCGGCGTTTCAGCGTGCGAGAACGGCCTCCATCGCGCGCGTCAGGTACCACGGATCGACGACGGCGGTGAGCTCACGCGCCGAGTGCATCGACAAAATCGCCACCCCGATGTCCACAGTCCGGATGCCCAGACGCGTCGCGGAGATCGGTCCGATGGTCGATCCGCACGGCAGCACGTTGTTGGAGACGAACTCCTGGGTCGGCACCCCCGCGTCCCGGCAGGCGACGCTCCAGGCCGCCGCGCCGTGCGCGTCGGTCGCGTAGCGCTGGTTCGCGTTGATCTTGAGGATCGGGCCGCCACCCGCCACCGGACGGTTGGCCGGGTCGTGGCGCTCGGAGTAGTTCGGGTGCACCGCATGCCCGACGTCGGACGACACGTGCAGCGACGCCGCGAACGCCCGCGCCCGGTCCTCCGCCGTGGCGCCGAGCGCCGCCGAGACGCGGACCAGCGCCTCCTCGAGGAACGGGCCCGCGGCGCCGGAGCGGGACTCGCTGCCGATCTCCTCGTGGTCGAAGGCCGCGAACACCTGGATCGAACCCCCGGCGGCGCCGGTCGAGCCCGCCCGGACCCGGCCGAGCAGCGCCGTCAGCCCCGCGTGGGTGGACAGCAGGTTGTCCAGCCGCGCCGACGCGAACAGGACCCCGCCCGCGCCGAAGGCCCGGGCCGGCTGGGTGTCGGCCAGCACCACGTCGTAGCCGCCGATGTCCGCCGGGTCGACGCCTGCGTCCGCCGCGAGCGCCGCGAGGACGTCCGCGCTCTGCGCGTCCCCCAGACCCCAGACGGGCTGGGTGTGGCGCTGCTTGTCGAGCGTGAGGCCGTTGTCGTTGACGCCGCGGTCCAGGTGGATGGCGAGCTGCGGGATGCGCAGCATCGGGCCGGTGCGGACGAGGTGCTCGGTGCCGTCGTGGGTGACGATCCGCCCGGCCAGCTCGAGCTCGCGGTCGAGCCACGAGTTGAGCAGCGGCCCGCCGTACACCTCGACGCCCACCTGCCACCAGCCGCCGGCGCCGTGCGTCGTCGGCTTGGGCTTGAGCTTGAAGCCCGTCGAGTCGGTGTGGGCGCCCACGATGGTGAACGCGGTGGTGGGGCCTGCGCCGTCGGGCACCGTGAACGCGATGACCGAGCCGTCGCGGACCACTACATAGCGTCCGCCGCGGGTCACCGCCCAGGCGGCGTCCTCCGCCAGGCGGGTGAAGCCGGCCGCCTCCGCGCGCCGGGCCACCTCCTGCGCCGCGTGGTAGGACGACGGCGACGCGGCCACGAAGGTGCCGAGGTCTTCGGCGTGGGCGCGGGCTGCGTCCGGGACCACGGAGGGCTGGACGGGATCGACGGACCGGGCGGGGGATGTCTGGGCAGTCACCGGGCCATTATCGGACGTGTCAGACGCCCAGGTCACCCGGGTGACC